>JBJMFM010000129.1:0-5687 GCA_045808425.1 Nitrososphaeraceae archaeon
TATAAAATAAATAAAGTTAGTATATCATAACATAATATCATAAATAAAAAATGAGTAAACTAACGAAAGAACAAAAACAAGAAGTAAAGGCGTTAGTCATGCATGCTACAATCCAGTGACTTACTACAAAGGAAATGCAGCAGTATGTACAGCGAAATCTAAATCTAAAAGTCTCTTTTACTAGGGATCATATCACCGCATATTAAAATGCAACTGAAACGAGATTGTATCAAGGAGCTGGACGTGCTACAAAAAGATAGACATTATAAAAAATATTTGTAAGCGTCCCTAGATAACAGCAAAAAACCCATCCTAATATACAGAAGAAAGGAAACAGAAACTAATAATATACAATACAAATAGTCTTAATACTATATAATGAGATGATATTATATATTATATATTTTTAAAAATATATAATCACTATGAATAAAAGAGATACACCACCGACTATGCTTGCTAGAGTGGCGGGTAAATGCGAATGTGGCTGCATAAACCACTATGCTGCAATAATAAAATATATTTTTGACTGCTCTCTATACACATATACATATTTTGCTTTATTTGTTCATAGTAATTTGTGATTGCATTTATTTTATATATACAAAAAAATACAGTCATAATGAAGTTCAATGAATTAGATTTACATTTTCACAATTAGCAGATATGACATCACCTTGTGTAGGAGTATAATCTATAACTGTATCCAATCCATCACCACAGTCAAAGTAATCTGCTCCCGGTCCTCCCTGGAGGATGTCATCGCCAGCATTACCATATAAGCGATCATTTCCAGGTCCTCCTACTAAGAGGTCATCAGCTATTCCTCCAATAAGGTTATCATTGGTGTCTTTTCCAAATAGCTGATTATTTCCTTCTCCACCATATACTCTATTACCGCCAGGACCTGCAAAGACAAGATCATTACCGCCAAGAGCCATAATTACGTCATTACCACGTAAACCAAAAATAATATCATCACCTTCATTTCCTATTATGTAGTCGTCATGATTGGTGCCACAGATTTCCTGCACAGGAGGTGTCGCTGACGTTGCTTTTATAACGTTACGATATTTTAGGGTTTCAGCAGGAGGTACAGTGGATGTCACGTTATCTGATACAGTGAGTTTTCGACAAGAATTAGAAAGATGCGGAGGAGTACTACAGTTTGATGATGTTTTCGATGACGACAAAGAAGAAGATGATGATGACGAAGATGATGATGATGACATGCTAACACCATCATTACCTACTCTTGGAGATAGACTGGTGTTGTGAACGTCAGATATTGCGGCTATACAATTAGAAGTGATGCTGATTTTGTTACTGTTATTATTATTATTGTTATTGTTATGTTGAAGAACGTTACTATTAACCTGGAGATTATTAACACTTTGATTTAGAATATTAGGAGAAAAACCCCATATTTGTGCATAAGCCATCTGTTCAATTCCTCCTCCTTCTCCTACTTTAGACACAATGGCTAAAGCCACAAATACAACGCATAGTAACAATACAACTAAATTCTTTGACATCTTATCTCGTGCTATAAAATCACACTTTCACTTTTGTTATAAGAGATATGACATATAACTAGGATTAATTGGACAATATGTATATGATAGTACACAATACTATGTGAAAGCAGTTAGCTGTTAGCTAACTCTTAGTACGTAAATATCAGTATTATATTTTCTTCTGAGTATGTTATATCATAAAGTTAAGAATTTAAAAAGGATAATGAACTGCAGAATCAATACTCATGTCTTCAAAGATCTTTTGCTGTGTATCAAAATCTCGGACCTTATGATGATGAAGCGGATTCTTTGTGAGTTCCTTTATTCTCTGCACGCCAGATATCACTACAAGCGTAGATTTTTCAGCAAACGCTTCAGCAGTAGCATTAACAATCTTCAATCTGCCTACACAATATGTTATACACACATACACACAGCACATAATTCATTAATACGAGCATATGCATCTGCTGCAAATGCTGCTCCTTGTTCATCGCATGTATTGATAACCTTATTTGATTGCTTATTTGACTCGATTAACTCTTGATAGAATCCAAGCACAAAATCTCCAGGAACACCAAAGATGTGACGAACGCCATTATCATATAATCTTTGAATAAACTAGCCACCGACATTTTTTTGGCTCAACTCAGACATATGTTAAGCTAATCAATATATGACATATTTAATAAGAATTAGAGGGAATTTTTAAAGCATTTTTTTATTTGTTGTAGCTGTGATAATTTGATATGATTTTTTTAGTTGCTTCTTTTATTGCTTCTTTCTTTGTTTCTCTATTCCTGCCTACCTGCATATGCTCGTCTTCTTCTTCTTCCTTTGTTTCATTATAGTCATAATTAACGAGTCACTTTGCGTCCTTTTTTATCTATTTTATATGCTCTGCTAATATAACTTAATGGCTTTACCTAAAGTCCTTCAACCCTACGACCTGCAAAGATAGTCCTCATCATTAACCGCTATTGTAATGATAAGTAAATCCTCACCATTGAAAGATTATTATCATTATTATCATTGCCATATTGAGAACTCAAACAACCAAAAGTCGTCAATCAATCTATCTCATATGTATCTGTTTAGCAACTAATGAATAGAACAGCCTATCGGGTATAATGGGTCTTAATCTAACAGCTAATTTTTCTTTGGTGGAACCTATGATATATCTTTGCTTTGGATTGGGTGATGATATTGCACTAGCTATTACATCTGCAACTGCACTTGCTTTTAGGCCAGTATAGTTCTCTTTGGTAAAATATTTATTGTAAGCCGCAATAAACCTTGACTCTTTATTACTATTATTGTCGCTATTCTCTCTTATTATACGATCTATCTTTGCTTTAAGTACATCATAGATATTTGTTTCAATTACGCCCGGGTTAATAGTTATGATTTTGATATTTTTATTCCAAAGCTCTATCCTAAGAGCATCAGATATTGCTTCCAATGCATGTTTTGTAGCTGAATAAGATCCGATCAGAGGCAGTGATATCAATCCCGCAAGTGAGCTTATATTTACAATCCTTCCTTCTATTCGTTGTCCATTTCTGTGTTGCATCATCATTATTGGCAATACTTTCTTGGTAAATCCTACAAGTCCAAAGAAATTTGATTCAAACTGATTTCTCAAATCATTCATTGTTATATCCTCAACAGCTCCTGGCTCTACGTAACCTGCATTGTTTACAAGACCATAGACTGCATTGTCTTTCGCTTTCAAGATAATATCATTGATGATATTTTCAAATGTTTCTGATTTAGCAATATCAAATTGTATTGGAATATAAAGCTCTTCTTTGTCACCTGTTGAAAGTGAATCTAAGTAGGAAAAAACTGTGGAGAGCTTATCATATCTTCTTGCTAATCCAAAGACCTGGTAGCCAGATTCTACTAATTTGATAGCAGTAGCCTTACCAATGCCGCTAGAAGCTCCAGTTACAATAATCGACTTTCTCAGCTTATTCTTCAAAGCCACTTAATATCAAATGTGATACTCTGTAATATGCCATATCCATCTATTCATTTATTTATTTCATACATAATTAGCTACTGAAGGCTAATTCTAGTCTGAAATATCAATACCACATTGAGTCAAATATGATTGAAATATTCTTTTTATATTCTCATTCATTAAATCCAAATTTTTCTTGATAGATTGTCTAATACATTCAATTGACCTTACATCCTGACGGCCCAAAGGATGAGAAATTGAATTGTTGTTTTTATAATCAATGTTAAACTTTATCTTTTCTTCTATGCCATATTTATCATGATATATTTCTGTTGCATCATTTTCAATCTTCGTGAGTAACCAAATTAGCTCTTGATGTGAAATAGCCTTATTACTGTCATGCAAGCCTTTCAATATGTCGTTTAATCCGCCAATATCCATTAGTACTATAATAACTGCTAATTACAGATTAAAAAACCTCTTACATTAGTTTACAGATGATCCAGGATGTAAATCACTGTGTTCAGAAAAAAGAATATCACTTTATGCTCATTTTTTATCCCCTTGTTCTTCACAATCACATTACTACAGTTCTTAATTAGTATGAGATAAGGTTACAATGGATTTTAGACCTCGTTGCTAGTGGTAATCAATGCCAATAGCTTTGTTTACCAACAATACAGGTAATAATAATAATAATAAATGCAAAGTAGCTCTTAGAAAAGATGAAGCTTATAGTTTATTCATTTAGTTATGGGCATGAATGCAAGCTTGGAAAGATCCGACCGCCTTAGTAGTAAAAACGAAAATAACAAGGAAAAAGAAGATATTGCTTTATGCCTATAATAGAACTCTACAAGTATGACTGCTACTAATAACAATAATAATAAAACAAACAGCAAATGTCCAAAATGCTCATCTAATATGGTGCAGCATTCATCATTACTATCCATGCCGTTAACTTCTTCTTTCTCCACACAACAAAATGCACAAGAAGTTATGAAAAAAATGAATATAGAAGATCAAGATGCAAATTTCATTTTCAAATTCATCTCATGTGAGAAATGTGGATACAGTGAGTTCTTCCTGAATGATAGAGGAATAAGAATTTAGAGTTGAACAATCTCCTCTATCTTAAATCTCTAGTCTACTAGAAGGTATTCTGTTATTTCATTTCACTGGATTTATTATTATTATTATTATTATTATTATTGTTGTTGTTGTTGTTGTTGTTGTTAATGACAATGATTGTAACTTGCTATTATTTTCACACCAACAACCTCTCGCTGTTAGGTGATGCAATTAATTATGCCCTACGATAGTATTGGATGTAGTATGGAGTCAGTTGATACACCTTCGTATGAGAAGATTGCTTTCATAGCTTATAACATTGGAGTATATGAGTCAGTTCAAAAGTTCGGTGGGCTCATAACT
This sequence comes from Nitrososphaeraceae archaeon, assembly GCA_045808425.1. Lineage (GTDB taxonomy): Archaea > Thermoproteota > Nitrososphaeria > Nitrososphaerales > Nitrososphaeraceae > JAFAQB01. The sequence goes on from JBJMFM010000129.1 coordinate 4,918, forward strand.
AGTGGAAAAATATCTAGCAATACTGATGTATCTAAAGTAGCAGAGTTACTGTCTGAATCTATTGCTTTTTATGATGCAGAAATGATATCTCAGCTTATAAATGCAATGCTGCGCCATAGGCAGAATTCTACAATAGGCAGGATTACTGCAGCTGAGGTGAAATATGTAATGAACCAATTAAAAGCTGTAGGCGTTTCTATTCCATAACTCTGCCTATTCTCCTATAAGAGAAATATGCTATTAGATTTGTAACATGGGGCACAGACTAACTGATAATAATGGTGAGAAGCTAAAAAATTTAAAACATTCAAGAAAAAAGAACGATCTGCTGATCTGGCGAAGTAAATAAAGGCAAAAAAAGGTTAGTTCTTTGTTTTTCTAGTCTGAAGTGATAGAGTTCCAACTTGACTGCCGGATAGCAGTATTCTTTATGTCTGCTTATTTTTTTGTGAAAATTGTTCCAAAAAAATAAATTTTATGAACCTTGTTTGTAAAGCTCATTTCATATTTTTTATAAAAAACGTTACATACACACTGCGAACGATTTCATTAAGCAGCACAGCGGCTACTAATTAATCAAAGCCAAATCTTTCATGTTATGATTTGCAAATATGGCTATTTGTGCGCTAATGCTGCTGCTGCAACATTATTATTATATGAAATCTTTGATTTTACTTATGGACAAAAAGCATGCATTCAGCTATTTAATTGGACTTTCTGCCATTTCTTTGGCTTTAGTATTATTTATGATCTTGTCAAACAACAATAGT
>JBJMFM010000130.1:0-15370 GCA_045808425.1 Nitrososphaeraceae archaeon
ATGGTATTGGCAAAATATACACTCAAGAAGAAATAGAGAAAGCCAAACAATCACCTTCATTTGAATGAGAATACAACCTCAAATACTTAGGTAAGATTGGAAATCTATTTCACACTAATGTTACTGGAACAAGATGGTGAGAGAATTGCAATTAATCCAGACAGGTTTGACAAGCTAATTACTTCACTCAGAACAGCGGTTGATAATGATGGAACACTAGATAAAGAAGCAACATCATATAATGACATATTCGATGCCTTCAGACTAGCGTTAAGTTTTATCGTTTTGAAAATAGTAGTGCTCTACTGAGACTTTTCAATTACATTTGATGCTTCCTTATATCCGTCATTTCTTAGCTGGTTTATGGTTCTAGTTGAGAATTTAGCAGCCTTTCCAAAAATAGTATTACCATCATCTTTTCTGTCTATGTAAATTACGTTAGCTAGATCAAATCTTACTTCTATGAGATCTTTGTACTTATTAGTCTTAGAATTATTTTACTGATATTGTCTTTGATAATTGCTCCTCGTTTTCTGCTTTTTGCTTGTTTCGTATTTAGCATATCTTCAAGTTCTTTAATGAATAAATTGCTTTGATTGTGTCCAACTTCTTCTAAATGTTTTATTGCAAGGTTTTTTATTTGGCCATATAATATTACATAATCGCTAATCAACATCATAGCAAAATCATTGTAATTTGTTCTATCATGAAACCTAATGTCTCTCTGTCTTGTATTGTATCTGCATCAGAGGGTAACTCATTCCTTTCTCTACTGTTGGATATAGATTAACTATGTATACTTCTAAATATGGAACATATTTCTTTTCCTCATTATTTTCTTCATACCAATAATCTCTATGTGCTTGAATAAGTTCTCTTAGTGGCGTGTTACTAAGATATGCGCCATCCCAAAAATATCTCTCTATATTTTTGTTTTCCCTTTCGCTATATACTTCAAATTGAGGATATTTGTATTTTAAATGTGATAACATACTTGCACTTACATGTTCAATTGAAATTCCATCAGGATACTCCATAATGTAATTGTAATCTTGTTTGCTGTTTTGTTCGATAGATTTTCCATCTAAATACTTGGTTTTACATGAATAACTATCAAACATTACTGCAGTAGTGGCATACATTATATCTACGCATACAAGCAACAACCGAGGCTCACCTTTTTCAAACTCTGTGTGTGCTATTGAAATCAAGAGCTGCAAGAAAACCATCAACTATTGAATACACTTTAATTAAGAGAGATCTCGTCAATACATTATATACTTATGGTAGATAATATCCCAGAATGATGTAATTATAATTACATCTAAAAAAGCTTTGAATTTTCCGATCAGACTATAAATATTTTGTGATAGTTGAAAACGATCTAGCTATACTTATCAAGAATTCCTTGAAAGAGTACCATATTTCCTTAATGCCTATCATTTAATTTCCTGTTTCATGTTATAGTTTGCAATTTATCAGAACAACTATTTAATAGACTAAAATAGCAAAATGTGTTAACCTCGTACTACTACTTCTTTATGCTAGGATGCTTCAGTACTCATAATCCTCATCATGTGTTATGACATAGTTTTATCATTTCAGACGGCTCTTCCTACACTTCATCAGCATCCATAAGTTCTACAGTACAGTTTTCCTAAATAAATATAATTCGATGTTTTGTAAATATTTGTGCATCCTTATCTCTATTAAACTATAGTTACTATGTGATTACAGTTAGATTTAAGCTGCAAAGGCTTATGCTGTAAAACATAATTATTCGTAAGGAAACTAACTGACTGAAGGAGGACAAATTAATTCCATAAAAGCATAAAACTTAATTGGAAAAGGTATAGTTTTGAATGTCGATTTCGTAATCACAAACTCCTATTAATTACATCCAAGCATTTATACTAACACAAATAAGTCTCACGAAAACTATATTACTAATTTATCACAAAATACGACGGCAAAATGATGGAAAAGCCTATACTTGTTGATGGCTGCATCAATCTTAGCTAACATGTATTATATCAAATATTGCCAGTTCCTATAGCTGATAAGATACCTAGCTTATTCTATCCACTTTCTTCATATGTTAGGATGGAGATTTGCTGTATTGTCTCGCATGAATCGATTGTTATCCAATTATATATTTGGACTACTGATCAAGATTGTTTGAAGTTATGAATCTTAAACAAAATTTAGAGAATGCAGCTGGTAAGTTATGTGAGATTCTAATTCCTATAAAGCATGAATATTATATAGGAGGAGGAAATAGCATTGCTATTTGCACATTATCAAGTATAGATTTGCTTCAGACTATTGCTAATAGGCCAGATATAACGCATCGAATTCTAGTAGCTGGGAGGTTGCTCTCTGAAAATAAAGGATTAGATAAATTGATCAACTTTACATTAAAGCATCCATCTCTGCGCCATATAGTTGTGTGTGGAAGAGAGGTAAGAGGACATAAAACTGGACAAGCATTAATGTGTGTTCATAGAAATGGAGTAAGAAGTAATGATGCCAGGATAATTGGAGCAACTGGTCCCAATCCTTTCTTATCCTGTTCACAGGCAGACATTGAACTCTTCAGAAGACAGGTAATGATTCATGATCTAATCGGAAATGATGATCTGAAAACAATAAAAAACATGGTACTGCATTTGTGTGTCAGTAGTTGAACGGAGAGAATGACGATAAATGGATAAGGAGGTAGTAGCCACTGACTCAAAACAGAAGACGGGTTTTGAATTCCGCTGTCTTAAATGTGGTCACAGGTGGTCAACTTAGAAGTCACTTATTAGCGTATAGTGCCAAGTTTTTGGATCAGACCAATTCATAAAAAATGCACGAGGAAGCCGAATTCTCCAATCCGAGAACCTATTTTGACTTTTCACTCGTTCTTTCGCTTGTGCCGTGATTGTCAATTAGATGTTCACTTGGTCTTTATTTGGAAATATAGTCACAGCTAGTTAGAACCAGCACGATTTTCTCAATAGTACTTTCATTAGCTATGATTGTCCGCTGGGCAAGGAAATGGTGATCAAACATTAAATGATACCACTATCTGCTGGTCTACTATGTTTGGTAATGTTTTAATGTGGAGCTTTGAAATGCTATGATTTATGGTGATAAATAATCATGTATTAATCACCCTTATTTTGATCTCTTCATTAGGAGCGGTTGCGATTCCTTTTGGAAACCCCAAATTCATTAGTGAAGCTATTATCGTAGAACTATCATTTATCACGTTATCTGTATTGGTCTGGAGAGGATATACAAGAGCACTTTATGCTTGTATTGCGTTGGCATTAACAGTTACTATAGGTAATACTGCTTCTCCAGCTCATATTCATTTAATGACAACTTTTTCAAAGCCAGCCAATGCATTAATTCTAATAATTGGTGGATACATCCTACAAGGAATCTTAATTTATACTAGCTTGAAGATCACCATAAGAGTTAGATCGAGATCATTGACACAGCCCAGCACCATCTAGAATACAGAATTCAACTATACAATGACCATAGTGTATATATATGTATATAAAATAAGAAGGAAAATGCAATAATAGCTGTTATGGCTTTAAGAAAGACTATATGAATACTAATGAGCAGTATCTTTCTGGACCATTGTTATGGATAGGCATTTCCCTTGGTCTTATCTTCGCTATTTTATTTTATACTCCTTTTCCTTTTTCTATACCATTAGCGATAACAGCTTTTGTTTTGTTAAACTTTCATTTCAGAAAAAAAGTTATTAAGAGAATGAATACAATGTCAGGTAATTCATCAAGCAGTTACTCTTGCATTAATTGCGGAACAAGACATAATGAAATTGCTTGTCCAAAGTGTGGTTCAAAGATGAAAAGAGCAGATTTCCATAGATTTTAAAGGATCAAAGGATATATTCAGAGAACCTTCGACCTTGATTAAACTTGCAACAGCATGGTTAACATTCCTACCAGCCCAATATACTGAGATATAATTTGCGAACATTTAGGCATTCATTTATTGTTAAAAGTCCTATTGAAAAGGTCTGGCATTTTTATACAGATGTCAAGCATCTAGAAATAATAACACCAAAGCAGATGGACCTTGAGATCATTAAAACTACTAGTGAAAATATTGTTCAAGGGCAGGAAATATGGGTAAGTGGTAAAATATTTGAAGCAATAAAAATAAGGAGAAAAATGACATGGCATTCAAAGATTACATTCCTCAAGAAATATGAATACATAGATGAAATGCTAGAAGGTCAGTTCAAAAAATGGAGACACAAGCATAAATTTCATAATATTATGGATGGAAAACAAACAGAGATAATAGATGAAATCGAATTTGAATTGCCATATGGCATATTAGGGAAGTTATTTGAAGGCTATGCTTACAAACAATTACAAAATATCTTTGAACATAGGAAAATAGCTACGGTCAAAGCATTACGATAATATAACCATGAGACATTAAGACAGCAGCATTCATTTGCTGTTATGGATTGAAAGAATCGAAAATACATAAATACATTAATAATTACAGAGCATGATAGAAATCTATTATTATTGTTATGGTTCTACCCGACAGGGCTATGGGTGCTATGATCTAGTGAATTGACTCAAATATCACTGCTGTACATTTCAAATGAATCTCCGTTTTTGTAGGTCTTAGTATCAAATATCATTTCAGCAATTTTTGCTGCCACATCTTTAGGCTGAAGCATTTTGCTCTTATTTTTTTGATAATATCTAAAATCATATTCTTGCCACATTTTTGTAGCTACCTCTCCAAGAAAATATTGTCAATACTCTAATATTCTGATATTCGCTAACTTCAAGTGCTAGGCTTTCTGCTAAACCTACAAGTCCAAACTTACTTGCACAGTAAGCTGATAAATTACTAAAGCCCGCTTTGCCAGCACCGAATTTACATTTAATATGACTCCTGATCTATTTGAAATCATATATGGAAGAACGGCCTTTGTAAAAAGAAAAGCACCCTTCAAATTGCTGTTTATTGTTTGGTCCCATTCTTCTTCAGACGTATCTATTAATTTTCTATTGAATGCAACTCCAGCATTATTTACAAGAATATCTATAGTATTGCTTTCAAATTTATCAATCGTCGATTTAACAAGAGAATTAACCTGAGAAGGTATGCTTACATCACACCTTATACCTAAAACAGCGGAATTACCAGTCAGCTTGTTGATTTCTTCTACTGCAGAAGTGATTTCACTTTGAGTCCTAGAACAAACGACTACATTCACTGACTTTTTTGCCAATATTATGGCTGTTTCTTTGCCTATACCTCTACTACTACCAGTAATAATTGCTGTCTTTTTAGCTTCTTGTTTCATACTGTTGCTCTATTGATACATTTTATTTATACTCATAAATTCAGTTTTTCCTCTTGATGACTAGCATGAGTCAGTGCTAGCCTTATTATGTAACCAATCAAAATTGAACCTCATATATAAGTCGAAATTAATAAGATTGAAATGAAATCAGGTAATGGAAGTACTAATAACCCTAATTTTTGCTTAGAAGTTTGGGGTACAGATTATAACAAAATTAAGGATACTTGTATATTAGCTGAGAAGTTAGGATACCATGGTTTCTATTATGGTGAATCACTAGCAGATATTGATTTAGATTGCTGGACTGTAATCTCTAATTTATCAGCTTTAACTAACAAAATAAAGCTAGGACCTGTTATAACATATTTGTTTCCCCAATATAGAAACATCTTTCTTTTAGCAAAACAGGCTACGACATTACAAGAAATCTCTAATGGAAGGTTAGAATTCAGAACAGGTGCAGGAGGAACTCTCCAATGGTCATCACAGTGGTGGCATCCATATGGTATTGACTATCCAAATAATGCGCAAAGAGTGTCAATATTTGAGGAAGGTATTCAAGTTCTAGATATGTTGTGGAATAAACAAACAGCTGTCAGCTTTGAAGGAAAGTATTTCAAGGTAAATGGAGTAATGCTGCAGAAACCAAAATCAATAAACCAAAAAAGAATTCCTGTAACAATTGCTGCAAAGCGAAATAAGACTATGCAGATAGCTGCTAAATATGCAGATATATGGGAATCATCCTACATCACTCCTGAGCAATTTGCTTCATTAAACAAAAAGTTTGATGACATACATAATCAGTTCAATAATAATGACAATGGTGTTAACAGAAGCAAAAAAATAAGCAGATCGATTGAGTTAGATGTTATTATTGCTGATTCTGATTCTGACTTGGAATATAAGAAAAGAATATTTGCTATGGAAAGAGGGCCTAGTGTGGCGCATCAGATACTCAAACATGGCCTTGTTGGAAAGCCTGACAAAATAACAGAGAAACTCAGGGAATATACGAATGCAGGAGTGGATCAGTTCTTTCTTGCATTTCAAGATCCCTTTGACCATAAAGCATTGGATTTATTCATGAATGCAACTGCAATAGGATAGAGAATATGCAAATGTTATAGGTAAACAATTATGTGTAGGTTACAATTTGTTTCCTAGTAATCATCTTTCTCTTCAAAATGATAGAACTTCAATGCCAATCTAAATGCGTCAAATATGTCATTATATGATGTTAACTCTTTGTCTAATACGCCATCATTATCAACTGCTGTTCTTAATACAGTTATCAGCTTATCAAACTTGTCTCGATTGATAGCTATTCTTCCACCATCGTTTTCCATTATCATTTTGCAGTGTCCTAACATAGCTTTGTGTTCTGTGTTGAAATTCACAGGAACAATCCGCATGTCCTGGCTCCAGTTATCACCCAACTTCTCTGATCTGTATCTGGCAATCACTTTATCATAATCTGCATCTTCGCCTATCTGTATTTTGAGGGATTTGATAAAAGATGGATTGGCACCATCAATGTATACTTTATCTACATATATTTACTCATCAATCCATAAACAGTAGATAGCATTTCATTGTAGTCAGGTCTTGTATACTCCTCTGCGTGCATTATCTGTATATGATGATCTACCCATTGAGTTACTACTATACCAAATGCTGAACTACCATATGCGGGATCTATACCCATAGATCTAGAAGAAAAGTAAAATTGGTTGAAGTCGTCAACAATTCCATAAGTATAATCAAGAAATATTCGCTTGTAAAGACAGGTATCTTCAGCTTCTTTCTCTATCCTTTCGAATAAGCCTTCAGGTGCATTAGGAGTTGAAACCATAACAATGTAAGGATCTGACTTTGCAATGTATCTCTCACTAACGTCCCTAGCATCTTGCTGCTGTCCTGGAGGAAAGAAATCAGCTTCATCCAATAATATGAATGAGACCTTAGGTAAACCACGCATTGCATCCAAGTGATGTGATGGAAATGCTTCTACCTTTACGTTGTTTAATTCTATTACTGTCTCTTTTGCGTTAAATGCAGCAGTAATACCCTTGGTGGAACACTAAGCAATCTACTATTTTCAGAAAAAAGTAGTAATAGCAATAGTACAGCTAGACACATTGTAGGTATAGGCTTTGTTGCATAAGTTTTATTACGAATGCATATACGTCTGATCTTATTCTTAGTGATTCATCATCAGTACATTGAGAAATAAGTTGGTACTCGATATGCATCAAATGTAGATCTTGTTACACTTGCCACTGCGAGTTGCTATCAGAACGACCATCACCACAAAAACAACAATGGCAAAGAAAGGTTATTGATGTATATGGTGAACAAATAGAACCAATCTGCAACTATCGTAGATGCAAGCATAAATTTTCAGTACATGGCTATGATACCCATAAATGCAAATGCAGACACGCCATTAATTATGCTGCAGGAATATCATTAAAAATAGAAGCTTAATCTCCAATTTATGTTATTTGTTATTTCTTACATACAAATATTTGCTGTTTTGATCATATCCAAGATCTGACATTGTAATAACTCGTATACCATTATCATGAAGATATTTCATTTCTTTATCAAACAAAGCTGCGTCCATAGCATCCCTTTGCGTTGTTTGAATATCATTTAGATTGTGATACCCTAGTATTAAAACAGAATTTATTGGCTTTGCATTATCGCTATTCAGCATTCCTTCTCTATTTACTAAATTAGAAAATCTATCAAATATCAGAGTATCATTGGAATGGCCTTGTGCACCTGCGTTTTCTTTGATGTCATATCTACTTGCATAATTTAGTGTGCCATTATCAGAATATGGTCTACAGTCTATTTGGTTTGAATACTCTTGTTGTTGTTGCTTCCAGCCATAACAGCGAAGAAACATCACATCATTAACAAAACCTCCAATAGAAAGGTCATAGTATTTTGCAATTGTATTGATTACAGTTGCATTGTCCCATCCCCTATCATGTGGAGGAGAAAATACAGTAGGATAAATTCCAAGGTGATCGTATAGACATTGCTTTGATTGACCTACTTCATAATCTAAAGCTCTTGCTGACAATCCATCTAGCAGTTTGTGTGTCATGGTATGAGATTCGATGTCATGCCCTTCTCTATACAATTGGTTTATTTCTTGCCAGGTCATACGTTCTGGATTGTGTGAACTAGCCCAATTGCAAACTATAAAGAAAGTACCCTTGAATCCATATTTATCCAGTATTGGTTTGGCATATGTGAATTGACCTATATCATTATCATAGAAATCTAAAATAACTACTTTATCAGTACTGCTAGGATTACTATTACTGCCTCTAGTAGAAGTTATAGATTCATTCTGTACATCGTCATTAATTTGATCCTTTATTGTATTTGCTGTAGGCAAAAATGGAAACAACTGTTGCTGACTATGAGCTAAGTTAGGTAATAGCGGAAAGATAATAACTGCAAATAGTAGTATTGCAATGGTAACTGTGATACTAAAATAGCCCTTCGGCGTGCTCATGAGCGATAAGATATGATGATAATGTATTTGAGTGTGAGCCAGGTATGTTAAATGTTAAAAGTTAATAACAATCATGCTACTGTTCATAATACAGCTTTGTACTATATTGTCATTCTAATTCATTTGTTCTAGACAGTCAGCCTTATTCAGCATTAATTTACATCAAGTAAGGAAAGACCTTTCCACGCGGATCGGGGTGAGTTATTCCCTCTATTGAGTACACCTTTGGAGTTATCTGTGTCATGTGATTTCAAGTATTTACATTTTTAAACTCTTATAATCTTTAATGCCGGTTATGTCTTTTACATTTTGATATCATATTGTCAAGAGTTCTTGGCTTTTGGATTATCATCATCATCATGTTTCCTTGCTCTGTCATATGTAGGTGCAATTTCAGCGGGAAAGCATCCTGTATTGGCACAGTCATTGCTCCAGACTATAAAAAATAGAGATTTAGTAATAGACCTTGGCAATGGAGTAAAGACAAGCGCTCAGCTAACTATTCCTGCTGTCGGCGAAGGTCCATTCCCAGGGGTCCTCCTCATACCTGGTGCAGGGCCAAATGATATGAACTACACTGGAGGTACGAATGTTAAACCATTTTGGCAGATATCTCAATATCTGACAGAAAGGGGATTTGTTGTTCTCAGATATGACAAGAGAGGTATAGGTGATGGTGGTGTAATTTTGGACAAAACGTATGGGGAAATATGACGTACGATGATCTAAAGCAAGATGCAGAGAAAGCCGTAAACGTACTAATACAGCAGCCTGAAGTTGATCCAAAGAAGATCACCTTGATTGGTCATAGTGAAGGCGGTGAAATTGCTGCAAGAGTTGCAATTGGTAATCCGGATAAAGCTAAGAATTTAGTGCTTATGGATGCTAGGATCCAGACCCCGTATTATGCACTGTACTATGGAGTAGTTGGTTTACCACTTGAATACGCTAGACAAGTTTTGGACAAAAGTCATAACGGGTCTTTTTCATTGCAGGAAGCATCACATGATCAAATTTTTCAAATCATGGTTGGTAGTAAAACCAGCTTAATCCTCAATCAAAGTCTTCATAATGGAACTAAAATGCTAAAATCAGGATATAGTCCGAATGATCATAGATACATAAACATTAATGCAGAACTCAAACCTTTGCTTGAGAGTAGATTGGAAAACGCATTCGAAGCACCTAAATGCGATAGAACGGAACTCCCATGTCCTATTTACTTGAAATCGATTCTTGGTTTAAAACCAACCTTGAGTATCATAGGTAATGTCTCTTCATCTATTGGCATTCTAATGCTCCATGGACAAAATGATTCGGGGGTTCGTGTTCAACAAGCATTTCTTCTACAGCAGCAACTAACTGAGCTGAATCATCCTGATCATACATTAATAACATATCCGGATCTTGGGCATGTTCTTTATCCGTCGAGTGGGTAACATCATTTGGTTCGATACCAGAGTATGTTTTAGCAGATCTTTATGCATGGCTTGAGGCTCATTCAGGTCTTACACATTTCTTTATTACTCCCTCTACCAATAGTATGACTTCTTTGAGTACAGATACAGGTTCTAACTCTTCTAGCAAAAGCTGATGATTTGTTACCTTCCTCATCTAAACGTTTAACGCGAATAAATCGATAGTCAGATTAAAACTAGTCTAAATGCGACATACTCAATTTGTTGGTCTCTCCCTTTTTCTGGTCAGAGAATGGGATTTAGTCATTTACCCATTGGGGATCATATGCAAATAGGAATTGATAGCTTTGCCGCATTTGATGACGCTGGCTTGTCACTTAACCCATCTGAGCGTTTGCGAAGGGTAATCGAACAAATTGAATATGCCGATAAAATTGGATTGGATGTCTTTGGAATAGGTGAACATCACCGTAGAGAATTCCTCGATTTAGCTCCTGCTGTCATCCTGGCTGCTGCAGCTGCGCGAACAAAACGCATACGCCTTAGCAGTGCTGTAACGGTATTAAGTGCCGCTGACCCTGTGAGGGTATTTCAAGAATTTGCAACATTGGATCTTTTGTCACAGGGCCTGGCTGAAATGGTCGTTGGTCATGGTTCATCTATTGAGGCGTTTCCTTTGTTTGGATTTAAATTGGAAGACTAGAAACTACTGCAGACCCCGATTGAAGATTATAGAAAGAATGCTGTGAACCTCATCTTGGCGCCTTATCTTATCAATATCAAAAAATTATCCTATGAGGATGCTTTGAATATAATCAATAATTGGCTTAATTGTAAATTCTGATTCAATGACATCAAACATATCGGTGTCTGTCTTATTTCTACTGAAACTTAAGAGAAGGAAGGAAGAAAGGGTAATGGATATGGAAAGTGAGATGCTATAATCAAGAAATTTCTTAAATCCTGCTTTATACATAGTTACAGTTGATGGACTATAAAAAAATAGACTATGAAAAAATCTATGAAGGTATTATCAAGATAGATCCAAAGATTAGGCTAGTTACTATCTGCGATTCTAGTGGTAGAGTAATGTATTCTCAACATCGTGAAGGTATAAAGAATCTGCTAACGCCAGAAGAAAGTAAGGAATCACTGGAACTAGCAGTAAATTCATGGAAAATACGTACCAAACTTGCGCCAAAAATAGGAAAAGGAAAGTATGTATTGGCAGAATATGAAAAGATTAAACGTATTACGATGCCATTAGGTGGGGACGATGATGATCATCATCTTCTCTACATAACTACAGAAGTACAAGCTGATCATTCAAACATTATCCGTAGAATTGGTGAAATAACTATAAGAAAATTATTACTTTGAATTAAAGCTTCCACTTTAATACTTAGTCTCTGCCATTAAATCTTTTCATCTTGTGTGTGGTATCATATATATCCAGCTAGCCTAAGTAATAAAAGCATAAGCAACGATATCATTCTCAAATGTCGTTATGGATAGTGGCTTATCATTTTAGAGGAATGTTCAAAACGTTCCTCTAGGGATACCATAAAAGCTCAGAAATTATGAACCATCTTTCGGTTTTAGAAATTATGCAAAATCAATTTTCAGTGCTAGTAAGATTCCAGAGTCAGATGATAGGAGCTATGCATGTTAGCTCCTACTACATGTCAGCAGCTGTGGAAAAATAATTTTCCGCGTAGACTTAAAGTCCGGACAAACTGCATGTACTGTTGTAAACATAGGTGGAGACAGTCAATATGATTTGGCTGTGCAGTTCCACATACATTTCATACTTGTACTACACATCAACTCTTAGATTTTATATCGATATTATATCTATTCTTTTCCAAAAAGTTGTTCAAGTATAATATCAGCTCTTCTTTTATTCCATGACTATAGAGCTTGGCTAAAGAAATCAGAGCTTGATTTTGGCGGAAGCACACTTGATTAAATGTATATATTTCCGTAAGTATAAAGCAGATAACTCCTTTTTGAGTTGAGTGTTGCCTCTTTAATTCCAACCTTAAGTGCTAATAGTTCATTTATGCCAATATCCGAAGCCGCAATCTCTTCAGTAAATGGTATGAGGTCTTTGTACCTAGCCTCCTTCTTTGAGAGCATTTCACAATTATTTTTCAATTTATTTTCTTTGTTTTCTAGTCGTTTTATATTACGCAGCTTTCCTATGATTTTTCCCGGGCTATATCTAAATTCTTTAGCAGCCACAAGGAGATCTCGTAATCTATGAATATCTTTGGTAGACAATCTATATTTCTTGAGTCGAATTGTCGTGTCAACTGACTGTTATTCTCTTCTGCTATTCACTTTGATTTTGTATTACTACGTCTAACAGGACCAGAAAATCTCTCTTGAGAGAGTCATAGCAGAAGTCATATTACTCCAAGCTCCACTTAAAACACAATTCAGACAATAGATAATCAGTCATACCTTGTTCTCCTTCCAGTATTAATCATACTTACTACTATCTTCAAAATGATAAAACTTCAAAGATAGTCTAAAAGCATCAAATATATCATTATATGAAGTTGCTTCTTTGTCCAACACTCCGTCATTATCTACAGCTGTTCTTAACGCAGTAATTAGCTTATCAAATTTGTCTGGATTGATAGCAATCCGTCCACCCTCGCTCTCAAGTATCATTTTGCAATGTCCTAACACCGGGCTTCAATATCCTTTGTGTGAAATACGTTCCCTATTCTACCCTATTCAAATATGAACTTTTATGTACTTGATGCCAATTGATATAGAATATGGGTGAACAAGAAAGCCCAGCTAAAAAGATGCTCACATTAAGGACAGAAGAACTGATTTTAAAAACACACGAATTAAAACAAACAAGTAATTATTTGCTAGCATCAAATAATGCACTCAAGTTAAATACAGAAGAATTAGCTAAAACACATGCAGATTTATTTGAATCAAACCATCAATTTGCTTCTGTAAATAAAGAGCTTTCAGCAACTAACAAAAAGTTTGCAGAAACTAATGTAAGGTTTGCTCAGGTTAATGAGGAACTGTCAGAAGCGAATAAAGAGCTTGGAAGAGTTAACAAGGAGCTTGCTTTAGCAAATGAACGAATAAAAGCGCAGGAAGAAAGCAATAGAGACTTTATCAATATAGCAGCGCATGAATTCAGAACACCTACGCAATCTATTATGGGGTTTTCTGAGTTATTACAAAATCTATTTGAAGAAGAAGAAGCAATAAGAGGTGACGACCACAATAGTGATAGTAAAGAGCATGATAATCAAAACCAAAAGAAAATGGCTTTGGATGCAGTAGTTAGAAATGCAAGTAGACTTGAAAGACTAGCAAAGGATATACTTGATGTTGCAAAAATTGAAAGTAATAGATTAACACTTAACAAGGAACGCTTCAGTCTTACTGAAAAGATAAGCAATACAATATCAGACATCATTGCCACTCAAATCAGAAAAGACGGCATCAATGATGATAATAAAAATATAAAAATAAATTTTGAATCAAAAGGAGGAGAAAGAGGAAATGGTATTTTCATAGAAGCAGATAAAACAATGATACAGCAGGTTATTTCAAACCTGCTTAAAAATGCAATTAAATTTGCAAAGGAAGGTGGAACTATAACTATTACAGCAGATATCAGTACACCGAAGAAAGTAGAAGCAGAGGGAAGAGGAAAAAGTGAAGGAAAAGAAGGAGGAGGAGAAGTTGTTGTAGTCGAGGTAAAGGATACTGGTAGCGGAATAGATGCTAGCATTTTACCAAGACTGTTCACAAAATTTGCTACTAGTTCCTCAGAAGGCATTGGATTAGGATTGTACATATCAAAAGGTATTGTAGAAGCTCATGGCGGGCGAATATGGGCTGAGAATAATTTAGATGGAAAAGGAGCTACAGTTGCATTTATTCTCCCATGTTTGGTTAATTGATTAACTGACCTGGCCTATTATTATATTATCTGATAGTGATGTTTGCTAGACCTCATCTCAATAACCTTAGACCTACGCCATTCTAATTGTTCAGCTTTAGTTTTTGTGCTCAAAGTTTAATTTTTTGCCTCATAAATATTACACACTTAAATTTTTAGCTTTATCTGTCTGTTCAATATTAAATTAAATCTTTGTCTTCATCATGATCAGATTACTTTGATTTTCAATGCATTGAGAGATGATGAGGACGATAATTATTATTATCTATCAAGTAACTGCTATAACCTTACCAATCAAACAAAACTCTCTTTATTTTTTCTATAACGGCATAACCTTATTTTCAATCACATCGATAGCATTCAAATTCAAATCAAAGGAGAGCAAAAGATAGTAAAGTTTGCTTTCATCTTCCTTACCAAAAGGCCTTATTGGAATAGTTGCACGCAGAAGCCTTTCATATTTACCTATTGAATATTCTAGCCTGCCTATTTTTGATTCAAAATCTTCCCGTGTAGCAGCACGAAGAACAGCTTGTATTGCATAATGTGAAGTTTCTTGTTTATTCATTAATGGGGTCAAGCCATTTCTGTACGCTGTTGCAACTAGACTGCCAAGGTTGTTGGCTATATCTACAAACCTAATAGAATTATCTGATTGTTATATTTCTTTGCAGAGATTATCTAAATTCTCTTCAGTTGACAATGGCATACCAATATACTATAATTCTGTTTCTTATAATGATGATAATAAACAACTTTTATCGAGTTGCAAATTTATCAATATTCTTTAACTAATAATAATATAAAATGCTAGCAGAATGAATTTATAATATCATGTAGAACTAATATTCTACTATTTTGCCTAAAAGACTTTCACACACGCACCTTAAAATACTGCCAAGGCATTAAAAATCATTGAGCTCTGTTATAAGTATTAGTAATAGTAGTAGCCTGCCGCAACAAGAAGAACAACGACAACAATTATTTTGTTATCATCAATGTACAAAATGTGGTATTATCTACAAATGCGAAAAAAAATAGCTGTAAAATTCAATTATAGAAAACGCAAAGATAGCATCAGCAAATGATGTGATATGCTCTAGTCT
>JBJMFM010000131.1:0-6381 GCA_045808425.1 Nitrososphaeraceae archaeon
AATTACATACTTTTTTAGTCATTGGCACTGATGATGATCAGTCAATAACATCATCATAAGAAAGAAATTATCTATTTGGGGACGTTAGAGTGCTGGCTGCACAATAGGTTAGCCATGTACCCTTCTTGGTTATACTGTATGTACTATTGATTGGTTGGTGACAAGTACCATTGAGATAAGTGGTTGAATTAATAATGGCTCATCGGTTTCCAATTAAGCTTATTCTGGGCTTTAATAATTTAGTCGATATCAACTGTAAATACTTCGATTGTTCATTAAAAAACTTCGTTTATTGTTGCTTCGCTTGTTTCTCCTGTTTCTACTTCCTGTTCTTCTAGTTGATCTCTGTTTTCATCATAATCAGGTTCATTTAATTCCTCTTTATCACTAGTTGATTTTAGCTTCCCTTTAGACATCCCAGATACAAATCTGATAGCATCATCTACCACTGTGGCATTAGTTAATAGATCAAGCTTCATTGAATAACACTCTTTAGCTAATGACAATGCTTGTATCTTTTCTCTTTTATCTTCTGTATTTTGTGCTGTATTCCAAATTTGACTCATTTTTACCACCTGGAGCAATAACCCAATACAGTCATCAGATCGGTATTATTATTATAGTGTGTCATATTGATGCCAAAAGCATTTCATATGGAAAGAATTGAAATACAAACATGGTTTCTAGAGGGTTAATTTCATTATTTACTGTTACTTCATTATTATCTTTATTACTGCTTTTTCATCTTCTTGACGGTACAGAGAAAAGAATAGAGGCATTAAAGACTGGTCCTTCTTTTGCTAGTAAATATAATAACACAGGTAAGCCTTCAGTTTTATTCTCCAGACTAGATGGTAAAGGGGTAGTAATATTGACAGGAGCTACTGTAATTGATGGCACTGGTAGTGCACCGAAGCCTGATGCAGTAGTAATTGTGAATGCTAATAAAATAGTTAATGTACTCGTTAATGATAGCAAAGACTATGATTACTATTCCAGTCACAATGTAAATGTTCTAAACCTTACTGCCAAGTATATTATACCTGGACTTTTTGATATGCATGCACATGTAGCAGGGGTACTAAAGAACTCATACAATCAGGCCAAATCTGAAGACATGCTCAAAATGCTTTTAGCATATGGTGTTACTACTATCCGAAACCCAGGTGGACCCACTGACCAGTCAGTAGCTATGAAGGATAATGTAACTAAAGGTAAGATAAAAGGACCACAGATATTTACTGCAGGTAGACTAGTCAATGATCCACGGATACCAATACCGTTTGTAGAAAAGCAAGTCAGGACAGAACAAGAGGTTAGACAAGAAGTTCGTCTTCAGGCGGCGGCTGGTGTAGATTATGTCAAGCTGTATGTTGGCCTTACGCCTAATTTAGTAAAGGCAGCTATCGATGAGGCGCATCACAATGGAGTAAAAGTCATAGGACATTTATATTTGACAAGCTGGACTGACGCCGCAAATCTTGGTATTGATGCTCTTACACATGGAGTTCCAGTAAGTCCATATCTCTTGCCAAAAGATAAGCAGAGAACGTTTATTGAAAATGGTCTAGGTCCATTCGATCACTTTTTGTGGCTTAGTTTAGTAAACCTAAACGGCAGTAATAATAATAGCTGTAGTACAGAAATCAATGAGATGATAAAATCCTTAGTCATACATAGAGTTCCAATAGACCCAACTTTGGATATATACGAAGCAATGCTAATGGATGATAAAAATGATCAATATCTGTGGCCTAAAGTGCTTCGATTAACTAAAATGATGTATGATAACGGAGTAGAAATTCTTTCAGGAACTGACATTCCAAACTTTGGACTGGTTCCAGGAGAAAGCCTACATCATGAACTAGAGCTGTTGGTAGAAGCAGGTATCAGTCCTTTAGATGTTATCAAGATTGCAACAAAAAATGGAGCAGATGCTCTTGGTATTTTAAACAAAGTGGGAACTATTGAGAATGGAAAAGAAGCAGATATGATTATCCTTGCAGCAAATCCAATTGACAATATCAGCAATACAAAAAAGATTGAAGCAATAATAAATGATGGAAAGCTTGTTGATAGAGAAAAAATATCCTTGAACCAATGAGATTACATTATGAGAAGAGTCAATGAAAACAGATTTGTGTAAAGGCGTAGTGTTGTTTGATCTCTTAGAGATTGTTATTATATAACTATTGGTTAACCTAACGATTAAATGAGCTCAGAAAACTTGATTCGTTATTGTTGTTGTAATTTCCCCAGCTTTCTCCTCTTGCTGTTCTTCTAGCAGATCTTTGTCTTCAGACAATGTCGTATTCCATGCTTCTCTTAGTATTGCAGTCAAACCAACCAAACATTTCTCATACTCATCTGGCAGCCGCTCGTCAATGTATCTTTTGATATTGTGTTTAGCTTCATTCCTCAAATACGATACATCTGTTTACTGTAGCTAGTGCAAATTGCAGTATTTGAGATATCTCTCTTTGGCTGTATCCTTTGCTGCAAAGCTCTTGCACTTTATCTCTTCGCCATTGTAGCTGCTGCTGTTCTTGATGTTGATCTTGATTCTGCTGTTCCATGTCTGAGCTCAAATGTTCCATTTCCTATGCATGGTTTTAATGGGGTGTTCCATTTTCACGCTTGATAGTATAATGAAAATGCTTAGCTATATCATTTGTTATAGATTTATCTTATATCGTTCTCAAGATTATAATATACTCTCTAGCCTGCTCTAAAAATGTGAAGCTATATCTTTTATGAAAATCTCAATTTGTTCTTCAAAGTCACTTATGGGCCAGAAGTGTATACGCTTTACCCCTGCTTCATAAAGAGCATTTATCTTTTGGTTACACTCCTCGATAGTTCCAAAAAGAAGTAGCAAACGATTGATTTGTCGACCTGTAATATTCTTGCTATTTCTGACTGATTGTTTTCGCCTTTGCTTAACAATTCTATGACTTTGGCTCTACGCCATTCAATTATTTGTTGCATCTTTGTGCTCATTTGTTGCATTCCCTCAGGCTCAATTTTCTATAGTATTGCATATTCATGCTTGATGTATACAGCAGTTCGCTGCTCCAACTAGTATTACAATACGTGGAAGCTAGCTTTATGTATTTTCTAAATTCAGCAATTCGATGTCAAAATGTTTCTTACTCTTTTCTTTTTCTCCCTCTAAAAAATTATTATAGACGATCGTTTACAAAAGAAGTGTATCTAGATGACGTCGATTGAACTGATACTAGCCATATTTGTCAAAGTTTTCGCGATAGTATGCAAATGGCTACATGACTATCTTGTTATATACTTTGTGAACTTTATAAAAGGTTTTGAGATGGCAATAATTGTCATAGCTGTGATATCATTTTTATTGTTTAACCTATTCTTGACAATAAAATATCTAAGAAAACTGCCAAAATATTACGTTATAGAAATTGTAAATGTACATGGCAATAAAACGGCAGTTGAAGGCTTGAGAGTAATTTTTGCCACTTACGATGCAGCAGAAAGTTATGCTCGGTTTTACCAAGACATCTATAAGGATCAATACAAATTCAGAGTAACTGGTCTTAAAGAATAAAGTCCGCTAGAAGTTATTGATATTAGCTCTATCTCATTGCATTTAGTCCGACATACATTTCTCATACTCTTCTGGCAGCCATTCGTCTATGTAGTTTTTAATATTCTCTTTAGCCTTTGTATGAGATACATTTGATTGTTGTTTACTGTTCCATGTGAAACTTGTAGCATGTTTTCAATTTGCCTTTGACTACATCCTTGACTAGTTAACTCTAGTACTCTATCACGTCTTAATTCAATTGCGTCCTCTCTTAATTCCTTTTTTGGCCTACTGACCAACTTATAATATTAATTAGTCAAATAGTCAATCTCATTTTAAAGTAGTGGTCAACTATCAACGAAAAAATATAGGTTTTAAGTAGCATTAAATATTGCACTACGTATCTCTGCTGTTCGCTTAAAGATAATCTCCGATTTGTGTAAGTTCTTCGTGATTCGGTGGTATTCTTTGTATATAATCTAAGTACGTCAAAAATGCATGTTGTATATTTCCTAAAGCTATCCCCAATGCAAAATCTCTCTCATTTTGTATTTGTAGCTGTGCTTTCCGTAAATGGTCAAAAAAGACTGTTACAATGTTGGGGATTTCAATTACTATAGCATCGATATATTGTTCCAGAACCCCTCTCATTGTCAGATCTAATACCATGATGATGACAAGGTTATGTCATTATTATACCCATGTTAATAAATTAAATTAAATTAAATCATAATACAGATGCTATTATGGTTTGTATTAAGGTCTATGTGCCGTTATATTCTTGGATTTCTTTGTTCTTAATTTCTTCTTCGAGTCCTCTCTTCTTAATTTCGTTAAAATATAGTTCATGTAACTCAATATACTGCTTCTTTAAGTCATGTATTTCTTGTGTGAACTGTCTCAACTTATGAAACTCACTTTTTTATTATCGCTCATAATCAGCTTGTACTTAAAATACACCATGTATCCTAAGAAGGTTTTTAGCAGTAAAGTGAATTTCTGTTGAGCTCACTACATAATACTCGTCTGATTGCAATGAAACTTTTTTAATATTATGTCATATAGTAATTATCTATAGATATTTATGAAACAGTCATACCATTGCTTATATTGTGATAAAGACTTCCTAGATAAAGACATGGCAGAGGATCATAAAAAAAGTACTGGTCATAAAGTCATAGAACGAATGTTGGAAAAGTAATGATGCTCTGATTACTGGTACATGGTATGTCGATAGATCAAATAGCTAAAAAGGCTGTTTGATAGCATTAATATTGATATCTAATAAAGACCTGCTGTGGTGTAACAGACAGTCGCCTACGAGCTAACATAACCTTATCTTTTCTCAGGGGAATTCTAATAAATGTCGAGATCATCATTTCAATCCTGCATATTTTATTCGTTAGTTACTATAGCAGACTTATAATCACGAATAAATCTTTGTTTTAAATTATCGGTGAGATCTTCAAACTGTTGACTTTTTACTGATTCCATTTTATTGTTACTATATTCGCTACTACTGATACCAATACTACTACTAGTTTTCTTAATTCCAAGTGAATCTAATTCGTTAATCCACCAATTTACCTTTCTAGACCGTTCATTATCCTTGATATTGTAACTTAGATTATTATCTTCGTCGTTATCTTTAATCTTGTTGTTTTCCGTCATTATCTAACTTTCCCAGCGTTAAAACGATATACAATTGACTACTCAACAGAGTTTGTATAGTGACACACTTAAAGCTATGCAATGAAATTCGCCAGTTGTAGGACTACGTTGGTAATTTGGTAAAGTAGCTGAACTGTAGAATTGTCTGTATAGACACTTTGGTGTAATAATAAGAATGTAAGTGTAAAGTTATTACCAATAATAGCTCTTTTCTTCCTTCAATGGCAGGAAGTGTTTATCTAGTTCATTTAATCTTTCCATAGAACCATCATTTTTTTGAAGACTAGAAAAAGAGGAATCATTTCTGATTTTTTGTAAAATCAAAAGAACTTGTTCTGTTGTGGCTCCCTGCTTTATATCGTAGCCTATTTGTCTACAGACGTTCGTAATTCTACCATAGCGTTTATTTTGCCTTTTCTCCCATGCAGTAGCATTAACAGATAATCCTGTTACAAACTTAATTACTATCTTTTCCATGTGTTTAACATGCCATTCTCTCATAGGAAAACTGTTTTGTACCAAAAAATCCCCCATAAGTAATAGTAATCGAAATAACATAAATGTAACTGTCTCAAAAATAACTAGAAAATTTATATATTATATAAAAAAACAAATCTATACCAGCATAGCATGTATTTATTTTCATTCATGGCCGATTTTTAGGTTTATATTATATCTTAATTATCTTTGCGAAATCATGCACGCTTTTGGCAGTGTGACTCTCAAAATGTAGCTACCACAGTTAGAAAACTTCCTTGCACGATAAACTTCCATGAGATTACTAAGCAATTCCAATTCATCGATATTCTTCGATTAGACATAGCATAAGTAGGAGGATCAATACACAGGATCAAACAGCAGGGCAACTGTTTCGACATATCATCTAACTTTCCTTGTGAATATAGTTTCCCTAGAGGATTTCGCCTCTTAGATCTTCATGGGGAAGGGAGCTAGACTTTTTTTCTGTGTATTGAAATATCCTCACTTAGCTATTTTATAATAGAGCATAAAGAAATAAAAACCTAATCAAATTCATCGACTCTCTGTTGTTAACAATGAGAAGATTTGTTTTCTTTTGTTTGTTTTTGCAATATGTCGTGCGGTCTTCGCATAGAGACATTATTTGTTATGACACGTATCTATTAATCTTATAC
>JBJMFM010000132.1:0-3837 GCA_045808425.1 Nitrososphaeraceae archaeon
TAGGATATAACTTAAGTCAAAATTATCTCCTCTTCTATTTCTTAGTTATTGGTGCAATAAATTAGTCTTTGTTTTTCCTCTTGTACACATCTCATTACTGTCTGTTCTCCTCATAAGTGCATACATTAACCATGACAGAAGTTGTGCGGTATTATCTTGCTATACTGTACTCAATTATCTGTATTATGACATTCAATAGTCTAAATCGTTATATAATATAATAAATTCTAAATATTAATACAATTACTTAAGTATCCATCTTGATCTAACCTTTCAGCATGAGCTGCAATATATCTCCATATAATATCTGCCTTATCGGATTGAAAGTCCCATGGAGCAACCAATACTAAATCATGATCTCTTATCCACATTTTTCGCTTAATCTTTCCACGAATACGACAAGTTCGTACCTTTCCATCTGTACATTTTACAATAATGTTGTCACCACCTACTAATTTGATTACAGGGCCTAACAGCTCGCCCTTTTGGGGCATTACCAATTCTTTTAAGTACTTTTCTTTTGCCTATTTCTTATATACACCATAAAATTTAGACGGAATGAACTTAAAAATTTATGCTTGATATGTATTTGTTAGTATCAATAACAGATATAATAGAAAATGCCAATAAGTCAAACAATCAGTTAGCTTAAATATATTATCTATTTCTAAAATAACGTATGATGTTCTTTGCAAACAATTGCAAAGATATCATATTTGGTAAATCCGGAAAATAAATGGTAAAATATGTTACGCCAATGCCTACATATTTGTTAATTTCTGTTAAAATCATTTCAGGTGTTCCAGCAATAACCAACTCTGAATCTTTCCATTTGAGAATAAGTTATTAATTATTATTGGAGCATGTGTGGAACATATCCGAAAAGTCCAAAGACATTCTTATATACCAACTTTATGTTATAGATGTATGATGTGATAAGGCATTAGAAGGCCGAATAGAAAGACACTATCGTCATCATCATATGATATCTTTGCCAATAGCACTCTAATCAGATATACAATTCTTCCATCAATATTTCTTTCAGTTGTAGCAGCCATTTCTGTTGACCCCTACATTTGGATAGCTTCTGATGTGCATCATTTTTACTTTGAAATGGTTGCAGTTATACTTTCAGCTATAGTTGCATTTTATTGCATAACAAGAGCTTATACACTAAGAGAGAAATTCAGTCTTTTTGTAGGTATAGGATTTGTTACTATCACAATAATAGATTTTCTTCATGCAGTATTTTCTTTTAATGCTGCAGGTAATTCGATTTTCCTTCAATACTTTATACCTCAAACATGGTTTGCAGGACGCACTTTTCTTGCAGCCATGCTTGTTATAGCTGTATTAAAATACGCGCCACTAATAGGAGGAGCAAAAGAAGAAAGAGAAGGACAAATAGTTTATGACCGTCAAAGTCATAAGGAGGATGACGACAGATTACATAATACACTTTTATTCCCTTTAATCACGCTTGCAGTTTTAGCAATAAGCGTAGTTGCTTTCTCTTTTTTTACAACCTTTCCTATCATAGTAGTAACTGATTCTGCTATACATAGACCATATGAAATTCCTTCGCTTGCACTTTTTTCAATAGCTCTACTATATTTTTACAGAAAGAAAATTTACAAAACGAATGATTTTTTCTATAAAGGAATACTAGGCGCGTTGATAATTGACATTTTTGGCGAGATAATAATGTCTTTTTCCGCTTCAAACTTTCATACCGCGCATAATATTGCTCATATACTCAAAAATTCAGGGTATTTTATTATCATTATTTCACTGGCAATGTCTAGTATTCAATATAACAAAATAGCTAAAGAAAAAGAACAAGTAATCCGCGTTCAATATGAAAGACTAAAAAAATCAGATAAAATGAAAGAGGAATTTATCAACGTGGCAGCTCATGAGTTGAGAACGCCAATTCAACCTATTCTTAGCTTAACTGAAGTTCTTCGAGGGACAAAAAACAAGAATTAATGGATGTTGTCATTAGAAATGCAAAAAGATTACAACGACTTACAGAAGATATACTAGATGTTACAAAAATCGAAAGCGGGTCACTAAACCTAAAGAAGGAATTTTTCAACCTAAATGATGTAATAACAAATAGTATAGACGATCTAATAGCAAACATAGTTAAGAAGAACCAACAACAAGGAGACCTTATAAAATTATCATATCGACCTCATGATATATTCATAGAAGCCGATAAAGCAAGGATAACTCAAGTAATTTCCAATATTCTCAGTAACGCTATTAAATTTACTGAAGCAACGGTCAATAAAGAATCAGGAAAAGAAAGAGGAATTATAAATATTAATGCCGAAAAGCACGATAATCTGGCTATTGTTAGTGTCAAAGATACAGGTACAGGAATAGATCCTGATGTATTTCCTAGATTGTTTACAAAGTTTGTTATGAAGTCTGATAAGGGGACTGGACTTGGCCTTTATATTTCAAAAAGCATTGTAGAAGCTCACGGGGGTAAGATATGGGCAGAAAACAATAATGATGATGGAAATGAAGGAGCTACCTTTACGTTCACCCTGCCAAGAAGCGAAAAAAGAGAAGCAAATAAGCGATGATCATGATGAAAGTAATGAATTGTAGCTTGTAGGGTATTTCCTGATAATCTCAAATGAGTAATACTACTACCGATAGTGACGCTAAACAGGTTGTTCACTTTCTCTGAAAGACTTCTATATGCGCTAGAGCTTAAGATAAACAAATTTAGAATTGCTATGCAGAAATCAAATACTCCTATTGAGGGCGACATGCTAATGATAAAGATACAAGCTTTAGAATGGGTTCAAGGTCAAATACAGGATTTAATTCTAAATAATGTAACTACAGATTGGCCGTTCTATGATGATGAATAGTTGATACCTTTTACCTTCTAAGCATTATTTTAGAGGCTGTGAATCCAAGCAAACTGACCCTCTATGATGATTTAATCAGGGGGATCACGGTGTCCTAACTATGCATTAATAACTAATTTAAAAATCTAGCTTAACATGGTTATCTAATATTAATAATCCGATCAGTATATCGTATCCAATAAAAAATAAGGGAGCGCTAATTAATGTCTTGTAAGGGAGTATGTATGTGTCACAAAGCATCAAGTGGTTATATTGTTGGACACAAGCGATGCAGAAGTTGTGATCTATTCATAAAAATGGGAAGGATCATGCTGTCCTTGTTGTGGATACAAATTAAGAAGACACCAAGAGATGTCAATCTAAATACAAAGTTAAGAGAACAAAGTGCAATAGAGGAAGCTCAAAAACTCGAATATTATGAGTAATACACATTTATCTAAGGACAAAAGGAGGAGCGACATCATAAACAATGAAGAAGAGAATTTTTGTAGTAGATGATGAACCAGACATTAACTTAACCATAAAGACAGTTTTAGAAGGAGAAAATGGTTTTGAAGTTAATGCATTTGATGATCCCGTTATAGCATTAGACAACTTCCGAAAAGGAGCATATGATCTGTTAATTTTAGATATTAAAATGCCAAAAATGCATGGCTTTGAATTATATAGAGAGATAAGAAAGATTGATAATCACGTTAAAATATGTTTTCTAACAGCAGGAGAAATGTACTATGGCGCATATGCTGATATTTTCAATGAAAATCAATTTATCCGAAAACCAATAGAGAATAAAGAATTAGTAAACAGGGTAAATGAGATAATCAATTCATAATAGTATTTATTGATGTCGTGAAGAGGATAGCGATGCAACGATAACATCAACAAAGGTGGATTTTAAGATATTGCTATAATTGAAAGCTATCTGAGTAAACTAACTTACTATTCC
>JBJMFM010000133.1:0-15677 GCA_045808425.1 Nitrososphaeraceae archaeon
GTCAATCAGGTTCTGCAGCAGATGGTGATCTCACATTAGCAGAACTAAAGGACTGTTACCATCAAGTGTTTGACCAAGGACAGGGACAAGGTAAAGAAGACCAGTCAAGCACTGCACGAGGACAGCTTCTATTAGGTCAAGGATAATGACCTCGCAACAAAAATCAAGATGTTTGCATGGTCAAAAAATTGGAACGATACTGGAGGACTTTCAATTTTAGAATCCTGCCACGTACTTAGCTGGCTGAATGGCTGCAACTCCAGGTAAAATCTGGTCAGTGAACATAATTGCAAGCAAGCAATGCTAACAAAGATCAGATCAATTTCCCCTTTTTTGTAAAGATATTAGACAGCATACGCTTCCTGTTTTGAACGAAAAACCTTAAAGATTATCTTGTTATCTACTAGTCTAAGAATCTACTCCTTGCACCGATATTTGTTCAAGCCCTTTGGGCCGACGTCGATCTTCTCCCTTGAACATAGTAGTAGTAAATACGAATGATAAGTACTAAAGGAAGAATGAATAAATATTAACAATTAAACTAATGTTACTGCTATCGGATTATGAATGTTGTATTAATCGTGTCCATTGGGATTCTAGGTGTTGTTATTTCTAATATTTTAGACGTCAAACCAGTTACTATTATTCAAACAGTGAAAGGAGTATCATCTGGATCTAAGTTACTACAATAGCAACAACAGAATCACTCTTTTATAGCAAAATTGATTGGAGATAACACTATACCTCCTGTAAACACAAATGCAACAGGTATTGCTAAATTCGAGGCTAAAGATCCTAACTATAGTAATAGTAATGAATGGTATTATTAAATAAATCTCACAAGTATACATAATGATATGTAAGAGTTGATGTTCACACAGGTAAAAATACTCAAAATGGACCTAGTGTAGTTACGTTATATCAAAGAACTCTATCTCTACCTTCAGAAATTTGTTGCAGATCTGCTACTTCAGAATCTGAAAGGCTAAATTCTTCTTCAATGGAATCATTTCTACTCAAAACTTTGAATTTGGACCATTAGCAGGTAGTAAAAATTTAACTGATTTAGTTAGGCTTTTTGATAGCGGTAACGCATATGTAGAAGTTGACACTTATCAGCCTAAATCTTTAAGTTTGTCAGATAGCGACGGTGAAATTCGTGGTCAAATAATGTCATTACCGTCGAAATCCACATTTATGAACTTACCGAGTTACAAAATTAGAACAGATGAAGAAAACCCTTATAGTTAAGAGTTGTTATATGTAATCTACTAGTATGGTTAGTACTATAAGAAAAAATCCAGATAGAACAGAAAAACTAGGAATTACCCTACCTATATCCTTATTACAGAAAATTGATAATAATCGTGGCGATATCCCTCGTAGTACATACATTCGAAGAGCTATCGAAAGATATCTTAAAGTAAAATAATGTGGAACCTGAAGAGTGGCAGTTTCTAGCTTTATGACTTGTTCTCTTGGGTTGTTTGATACTAACCTTAAAGCATCCTCTAATATAATAAGTCAATATAGCATAATTACTAGATGTAAGAAAAAAGAAGTAAAAAGATTAGCTGGAAAAGGAAGTGTGCTTTTCTCCCTTTTTTACTTTACCATAACCGCTCCTACCATCCATGGATGTAACTCGCATAGATGATGTATGTTCCAGATTTTCTTGACTAAATCATATATTGTGATTGGTTCTATAAGAAAATAACCATATTGATAAATTCCTCGAAGACAGGATCAAACCATTTCTCTAATTCTAGATCGCTTTCCCAATACTCTCATATCTTGCCTTGCTCATTATAATAGCAATACATGATGAGATCAAAAAAATAGAAAGATTGTAGTTAGTTCTCTTGTTCCACATCTTCATTTTTGGGAATATCAAAGTTCTGAATTATCTATCACTATCTAGAAGGTACAGAAGAGCCCATCAGACCCATTTGTCGCGGTCCTGTCATCATGCTGCCATGATCACCAAATCCTCTTCCACTACCACCATACCCTCCAAAAAATGGTCCCATTTTACCTTTTCCAAACATACCATGATGGCCAGAACCAAAACCAAATACCAATGATGGTGGTGTCTGCTTATATAGAACTTTTCCATTTCCAGGATCTACTATAACAGCATAGGATGTGTTATTGCTATTATTTTTCACATGTACATCATATACCAAGTATCCGTTTAGTGGACGAATGAATGCTAACGTAGCTGAGGTGTTTGAACCTACTGCTTTTTGAGCTATTATTACAGCATCACTTAGATTGGTCTTGACTTTTGAAGATATAGCACTACTTATTGTAGAACCAAGAGGTATTGATCCTGTGATGTTGACAGGAGAAGCATTAGGTAAATTTCGTTGATTTGGACTTGTTGTTGTTGCAGCTGTGGCTGCATTTTTGGATCCCGTACTACTGGTTTGTGCTAATACCGCAGAGCTAACTGCTGCTGTCAAGAGTAGTATTGCAGCAACAAATATCGCTCCATACGCTAGCACATTTTTACTTACTATCCTCGAATTTGTCATTGTTTATTTCCCGTGAATAGTGCAGTGAAGACAATCATATAAACTTAATGACATTTATGTCGAGATATTGGATTGTTTATGTCCTTATATGATAAAGTTAATTGACATAAAATAGAAGGTTCATTTCAATCGCACTTATGTGGTTGATATCCCATCATATATGGAATACTGGATAAAGTGTCTAATATACGAGTTCACAAATAATCTATACTAAAAAGGAATAGATAATAGATCTAACTGAACTAATTCTCTGCATATACAAATAAACAAGGTTTAAGTAATACACATTACATTGGTAAAGTCAGAACCAGCTGAAGTAAAAACAATAGGAAATATAATGAGCAAGCAGTTAATAACTATTGATGCTGACAGTAGTGCTTTTGAGGCTGCTAAGAAAATGTCTGAAAAAATGGTTAGCTCTATCGTTATTACGGATAATGATAAGACAGTAGGAATACTAACTGAGCGTGATTTGATAAAACAAGTATGTGCAGCAGATTTACAGGCAAGTAAAACTCCTCTCACATCTATTATGTCAGCCCCACTTATTGCTATATACAAAGATTCAGCAATTGAAGAGGCTGCTGACCTAATGATAAAAAATAAGGTAAGACACCTTGGAGTTACAGATAGTAGTAGTAATAACGATGCTCAAATAATTGGTATCGTCAGTTCAAGGGATCTAATAAGATTGTTTATACATAAATTAGGACAGCATGAAAAAATGCTAACTAACCAACTAATAGCTGACTATTACTGGCAAGAGGAGCCTATGGAGGAACTTAATTCTTATAATAACCTCTAGATTTATTCCTGCTAACTATGCATACTGAAGGATTTCATCCAATACCTACTGGTAGTAGCACAACAAAACCACAGTAGTATATCGGACAAAATTGATACTATAAACTCACCGCTCATATAACTGCGAGAGTGAGAGCCAAATTCCTATGATTCTAGGTATAACTTAAAATCACAATTAAGATGAAAATATTTCCATGACAAACAGCCTAAAAATGTCCGTCCAAAACTAGCCAAAATTTAGGATTAGCTGAAAAAGACTGTATCCTGCTATTATATCTTTTTAACTTAAATATAACAGGAAGAAGATGCTGGTATGGTAAAACAAGAAGGCTTGAATCATGTGTTGATGGCTAACTAATCATTCATAGCACTCTACATATTGATGATTGAAATGGATCTACAATGGACTCCAAAGTAATTATTCCATTTAGATGGCTCTCAAAAGATGGTAAACTACTTTTAGTAGCAAGGATACTGAGAACATTTGCATATGGTTTTCTAAGTGTAATTCTTGCAATATATCTAAAGTTAATCGGATTCAATGATCTCTACATCGGTTTTATATTGACTGCCACCTTGGTAAACAGCGTTATCTTTACCCTGATAGCTAGCTTCTATGCTGATAGGATAGGTAGAAGAAAAGTACTAATTTTATATTCAGCTTTAATGTCTGTATCCGGGATAGTATTTTTTGCAACAAGTAACTACATGGCATTGATTATATCTGCTTTCATCGGAACCGTTAATGTAACTGGAACTGAAACAGGTGCTTTTCTTTCTGTAGAACAGGCAATGCTACCCCAAACAATTAACCATCCCAAGAAAAGAAATACAGTTTATGCTCTTTATAATATGGCTGGAACATTTGCAATGTCTGGAGGTGTTCTACTTTCGGGTCTTCCAAGGATATTTGAACTTCAATATGGATTAAATCAAGTTCAATCTATCAAACCACTCTTTTTATTTTATAGTGTAGTTGGGATAGGAGTAGTGGGAATTTACTTTTTACTTTCAAACAAAATAGAGGTTGAAAGCAGTAATAATATTGACACTATAAAAAGGCCAAAAAAACCATTAAGACAAACTTTATCGCCAAAATCAAAGGAAATTGTTGGCAAATTATCCGGCCTTTTTGCTATTGATTCTTTTGCTGGCGGGTTTGTTATTCAAAGCATAGTATCTTTTTGGTTTTTTACAAGGTTTGGAGTTGAACTAAACACTTTGTCTTATATTTTCTCTGTTGCAGGTGTTCTTACCGCATTCTCATTTGTTGTAGCTGCAAAACTTGCAGACAAAATAGGTTTGATAAATACTATGGTATTTACACACATACCATCCAATATTTTGATAATACTTGTTGCGTTTGCTCCTACACTTCCATTAGCCATTGCATTATACCTTGTTAGAATGGCTCTCTCACAAATGGATGTCCCTACAAGACAATCTTACATAGTGGCAGTAGTTAAGGAAAATGAAAGAACGGCTGCTGCAGGGATAACCAATATTTCAAGAAATATAGCACAGAGTGTTTCACCATCATTAGCTGGTTATATACTGCAGTCACTATCTTTTTTATCGGCTCCATTTGTGTTGGGTGGAGTATTAAAAATTGTCTATGACATAGCATTATATCTTCAGTTTAAACGGTATGATATTAAAGATTAATATGTAGCAGTTAGTTTCGCAATCGCTCTAGTGAAGCGAGATGTTATAATTGCTTTGACTGGCTTTGCTATCAAGATACCTGGCACAATTCGAGAATCCTATATCCGGGGTTCCTCGTAATTATAGTTCGATAATGAGATTACCTTCAAAATTTACGTTTAGTATTTTTAGTACCATTACATTTCAGAGCTTGAAGCATCATATACAAGCTCTGTGCATCAAATCTGTGGTCAGATAGCCCTCACATGAAATTGGAAAAGACTGGACCTGCATAAGGGAATACTATAGTGATGGGTGTAGTTTTATTTCTTGCACCAACTTGCTGAAATTTTACTCAATGTTGGTTTGTTCCAATAGCTCTAGAAAAAGGACTTGTGTTCATTGTTATAGGTGAAATTATTGCCGTTGTGAAGTATATCCTATCTAGTATCTAGGCTGTAACTCACTTTACACCATTACAAGGATTCGCTACACCTACCACACAAATCCCCATTTGTGTAACGGCAGTATCTCTGTCACTGCCACCTCCGGAAGCAGAGCCAGAAGATGCTTGTGCATTTGTCATTGTACATACAGATAATGAAAGTAGACCTATCCCAATTATTAAAAATAAAAGCATAAACATGGCATTTTTGTTGATTGCAACCGATCCAATAGTAACTGCAAATTTTATTTTTATCATACATGTTAAAAGGTAAAACTAAATTAAATAGAGCAGGTTTTTTTGTCAGAATTCGTGGAAGTTAGTTGCACTGCAACTATATTATGTACTTCTTGACAAATTAAGTCTATCAGAATATCTTAAATCCAGCATTATTTCCATATGTATCTTAAATATGGGACATGTAGTATCTTAGGTAAATAGTTAGTTCCTCCTATATGATCTATTTTCTTTACGACTTCTAAATCTTCTTTATCTGCTACAAAAACCAAATCGGGGCACAGTAGTAAAGACATGGAAAAAAAATGAGAATAAAAAGGTGGAAGTTAGGTATGAGCAAGGAAGACAAATGAATGGTTTGGTCAAGAGGATTGGCGAAACGTCATACGCAGTGAGTTCACAATCTGGTAACGGTTCTTATGATGTCCATGATGACTATTGAAAAAACAGACTCCAATAGATGATTAGAAAAACTACTCTACTTACTAATTGTATACACCAGTTAGTTCCCTTTGACGCCATTGATGATGCTATCTACTGTATATGGACTGATGAGTAAATACGATGTTGATAAGGTATACATAGATGGCTCCAATCCATCTTTTATCAAATCACTAAAGCTGCAGATAGGTGAAGATGCAGATTATGATCCAGGATCTGCAACGCCGCCATAGCTTCATATCAGATATTGTGATGCAAAAATTATGTTATTGCGATGAATCAAGAAGAAGGTGATAAAAAGGGGAAGTTGAAAAGCCAGGTCTGGTTAAAATGTATATAGTAGTATCATTTTCAAGATTATCTCTAATCGTAGTCTTGACTTTGACTTTAACACTGGTTGGATATCATTCTTCTTCTTCTTCTTCTTCTGCTGCTGCCGCTGCCGCAGACGCTAATACTCTGGAATTACAATCCTCAAATGATAAAGGAGGACCACCAACTATAAATGATCCTCGTCTAAAAGTGGACTTGGTTTTCAAAGGACTGCAATTCCCAACTAGCATGGCATTTTTAGGTCCAAATGACATTTTGGTTTTAGAGAAAAATAATGGTACAGTACAGAGAATTGTAAATGGTCATATATTACCGCATCCTCTACTCAAAGTTCCTGTAGCTAACAAAGGAGAAACAGGTATGTTAGGAATTGCTGTTGCAGAACACAAAAATGATAACCGTCCCACATACGTCTTTTTGTATTATACAGTCTCTGGCGGAGAAAAAGCTAGTGGTAATAGTACTACCACTAATACAATTGGCGGTGGTAGTATACAGCCACTAGGTAATCGCCTATATAAATATGAATTTGTCAATAACAGTAGTAATGATAAACTCATAAATCCTAAATTGTTATTAACCATTCCTACTTCCCCTAAAACTCCTAACCATAATGGTGGCAAGATTATAATTGGTCCAGATCAGAATGTTTACATAGTTATAGGTGATACCGATGAATTCTATGACCAGTACTTTAATCATCTGTCTCTAACTACCAAAGCTCAGAACTTTAAAAATGGGTCCGGTCCTAATGGGACAGGTGGAATACTTAGACTTACCCAGGACGGAAAACCTGTTGGAAAAAATATTATTCTAGGTGATAAGTTTCCCTTGGATTTATACTATGCATACGGAATACGCAATAGCTTTGGAATGGACTTTGATCCTGTAATTAAAAAACTATGGGATACAGAGAATGGTCCTGCATATGGTGATGAGATCAATCTTGTTGAACCTGGTTTTAATAGCGGATGGGCAAAGGTGCAGGGTGTATGGGAAAATAATGAAAGTAGAAAGGCTGGGCCTATCATGCTATCACCAGATCCTCATATTTTGGTAGACTTTGGAGGAAGAGGAAAATATAGACCTCCTGAGCTTACATGGAACGTGACAGTTGCGCCTACTGGACTTGCATTCGTTAATTCAAGTAAAATGGGAAAACAGTATGAAAATGATATGTTTGTTGGAGATTATCTCAATGGTAATCTCTATCACTTTAAGCTAAAGAAGAACAGAACTGGGTTGGACCTTCATGGTCCACTTGCTGATACGATAATATCAAATCCAAGTGAGATGCAACAAGTGATCTTTGGACATGGATTTGGCAGAATCACTGATATAAAAGTTGGACCTGATGGTTATCTCTATATCCTTTCGGTTAATCCAACTGCTGCTGGCAAAGAAGGAACTATATTTAGAATATCTCCTGCAAATATAATAATGCAATTAATTCCACCATTTTTTATCTATTAGTTTGGAGGGCGAGAATTGTTTGTTTAATGTCCGTCAACAGCTTCCTATTATCTTCTGCCTAATAACTTCTTGCAGCAACAACAATGATATGATATGAAACGTAAACGTTGCTGACACATTGTTATATGCGTCTCATCCATTCATCCATCAAATAAATAAGGACATTGTATGAAGAATAACAAAGCTAAAGCAAACCTATAGTCGTTTTAATTACAAACTCTAAGCAGTGTAATAAGTTAGTTTAGTCAATCATATTAGTTGGGAATAAGAGATTATTCCACTTTGTCTTGTACTTGTTGATATGATGCCGAATTTAACCGAGGTTTCCAGAATATATTATACCAATCTTCATTCATTTTTGATGCAGATTTAAGAGATTCCACATAAACATTAAACCAATAGGTAAGTAAGCTTTGCCAAATTGCTGTGCCTGCAATAAAGGGATTGACAATGTTATTTTTGTTCTTTGCCATATAAGATGGTGCAGAATGTGGATCTGCTCTAACCATTTCTTCTTCATGTTTATCAACAATAATCTCCTGATTCCTATTACTTCCATGCATAGATGCTGTTGTTGTTGTAACAGCAACTTCCTCTTCTTTTGCCCCTCCTGTTTTTGCCAATATTTCCGCATTCCTACAATCGGTATGAACTTTTTCTTCGGTAATATATTCACATGAGGTACAAGCAAAAATTAAAGGCTCTCGGCATAGTTGACAATATGAGGATACTTTGAGCTCTGAACCACATTTGATACAAAGTGTTTGGGCCATATCTATCTGTTATCACCGTGCAATATATCTCTTGTAGCAAAAAAGCCATCTTCTATTAGAAGCATTTTACGATATATTTAGCTAGATTAATTCTTAATTAGATCTAGCACGTATGATCAAGAATGGCTAAAACGTAAACCAAGTTAAAATCTTTCCCCATCATACGTTTCTAAATAAAATTCCTATTGCCTTATCATATCAAGAGCGTCGTATTCGACTGCATCTATTAAGCAATAGAGAAGATGATTTTGTTATATCGTCTATATATAATATAATGCTATTTTTCAGAGTAAACGTGAACGATATTAATATTGCCTTTTGGAATTTAGGAAATTTATTTGACATTAGTTCATCGGAGCCTGCATTAGTTCATGAATTTACTCCAGATAGAGGATGGACAAAAGAAGTTCTTGACAAAAAACTTGAAAATTTGGCTCAGGTAATAAAGCTAATGAATGATAGACAAGGGCCAGATTTATTAGGAATTTGCGAAGTTGAAAATCAACAAATCGCTCAAAAATTACTAGAGAAAGTAGGACGTGACGATTATCAGATTGCTCAATACAACGACGGACCAGACATAAGGGGTATTGATACATCCCTAATTTATTCTACAAAAATCTTTAGGTTCATCAATGCGAACGGTTATAATGTCTATCTAAGATATCCTACACGTGATATATTCCACGTACATCTCGAAGTAATAGAAAATGCTGCACAATTAGACGTCATTGTCAACCACTGGCCAGCAAGAGTGAGAGGAGGTCAATGCGAGACTGAACCACTTAGAATAACAGCTGCTGAATGCTGTGGTAGAGTCGTAGATAACATTCTAAAGTACCAAGCTGACGAGCTCAAGTTTATGCAAGATAACCTTCAATCCGATGAAAGCATTGCAAAACTTAACGAACGATGGAACAAAAATGTGCTTGTTATGGGAGATTTCAATGACCAACCATTTGATAAGAGTATAATAAATCACTTACATGCGACTCCTAACGCGCAGGCAATGAAAGAATGGAGGTATATTTTTGAATTCTTAAATAAGGATTTTTACGCCAGGGAAAGACAGAATGACAAACAAAACTATCTACAATACGTTACATATCTATACAACTGTATGTGGGGACTTATTCCAGACGGCACTAATTACAATGAGCGGTCAATGAATTCTATGAATATGCTAGATCAATTTATTATTTCAAGAGGATTGTACTATGGCAAACAAGGATTGGTAATCGATCTCAATCAAGTTAAAATATTTAAAGAAAAGACTGATGGCCCTTATGGACATCCTATTACAATAAAGGAACCTGATGGACGACCTATGTCATTTGAATGGGCAAGAAAAGACAAACATGGTAAGCCTGTGGAGATAAGGAAAGGCCGGGAACCCAATACAGGATATAGTGACCATTTTCCAATTGAAGGAGTTATTAAAGTAATCTAAAGACTATCTATATGTACATCTTTCTTGTAGTGTAGTGAAGTGTTAACTATCCTATTGGTAAGAACAAAACTAAAAAAACTTTTTGTTTATTGGCATTATTATCTATTGGCATGGTCTAATGGCAGTCAATTCCACCGGCAGATGGAAAATGGTTAGCTTGCGTTTGTGTAGCCTTACTGACCTTTAACTAGGAGAGTTCGCATTAAGTAATGATTCTATTATTATTTGTTCAAAATATATGGTAAGAACTAATCTACCAATGAGTTGTATCGAATTATCGCTAAAATGCCTAGTGCCTATCTATATCGATATTATATATTAGTACAACTATAATGGGTGCTATGGATAACCGATATCGCATAAAGGTGATCTGAATGCAAACATCTTGTTCCTCATATTCATTAAATCAGCCTGAGCGGAAGCAGCGTAAAAAGCAACCTCATCCTAAGATCAAATATATTCTTGACGACAAATCTCTTACCTTTGCTGAGAAGCTAATAAGCATGAAGAATGTTGAAATACAAAATGAAAAGTCCAGGACCATATCCATGTCAGGCGATATTGTTACTGTAGATGTGGATCTTGCTATGGCACAAGATAGCACTGGTCCTTTGGCAATACGTTCGATTAATGAAATGGGTATCGACAAAGTATACGACCCTTCAAAGGTCTTGTTGGTTATTGACCATACATTTCCAGCGGCAGATGAAAAAGTGGCAAATTTACATCATTTGATGAGAGATTTTGCTTCAAAGCATAGTTGTATGTTAGTGGAGGGTTCTATATCTCATCAGTATATCCTTGAATATCTCGCTGCTCCTGGAATGATGATACTAGGGGCAGATTCACATACATGCCAAGCTGGATGTGTGGGTGCTTTTGCTACTGGAATTGGAAGCACAGAAATTGCAGCAGTGTGGGCTACAGGTCAGTTATGGTTAAGAGTTCCTGAAACCATCAAGATTAAGCTTTCTGGCAATTTCGACAGAGGTGTATTTGCACGTGACCTAATTTTACATTATATTGGAGAAGTAGGCGAGGATGGAGCAAACTACAAGTCATTAGAGTGGAAATTTTCAAATGATCATCTTAAAAAACAATTTAGCATGGATTCTAGAGCTTGTATTAGCAATGCATCAATGGAATGTGGAGCCAAGATCTCTGTATTCCCAATTGATGAGATTACAAGAAAATATCTAGATCAGAATGCCAGAATTAACGAGAAAAACAATAATACTGACAACAATAGTGGAACAAGAATTGACATCCAACCAGGAGATTCTGCAAAATACACGGATGAATTTGAAATACAGTGTAACAAGATAGAACCTCAAGTTTCAGGCCCAGATAATGTAGATAAAGTACATTCAGTTGACGAGTTAGCAAATTCGGAAATTGATCAGGCGTTTATAGGTTCTTCTACAAATGGAAGGATTGAAGATCTTGAAGTAGCTGCCCATATATTAAAGGGAAGAAAAGTACATAAAAATACTCGATGCATAGTAACTCCCGCATCTATCAAAGTGTATGAAGAGGCCATCAAACGCGGATACGTAGAGATCTATCTTGAATCAGGTGCCGTTTTTACCAACGCTACCTGCGGAGCATGCGTTGGTACTCATCTGGGTGCGTTAGGAGAAGATGAAATATGCATATCCTCATCTTCAAGGAATTTTGTCGGACGAATGGGTGCACTTTCATCAAAAGTGTATCTAGCATCACCTGCAACAGTGGCAGCATCTGCAATCGAAGGTAGAATAGCCAATCCAAGGAGGTATTTTCAATCATCATGAACGAGCAGCAGCCGCAGCCGATTGGCATTATGAAAGGAAAAGCTTGGATATTTGGAGATAATGTCAATACAGACATAATCATACCTTTTCGATTCAAGAGCAGGACTAACGATCCGTATGAGATGGCAAAATATGCCATGTACGGGTATGATCCTGATTTTCACAAGAAAATCTCAAAGGATGACATAATTGTAGCCGGCCGAAACTTCGGAGGAGGCTCAAGTAGAGAACAGGCTCCAATAGCATTGAAATACGCAGGTATTTCTGCAGTTATAGCCGAAAGTTTTGCACGCATCTTCTATAGAAATTCCTTTACTATCGGTTTGCCCGCGCTTGAAATACCGCAGATAAAAGGGAAAGTAAATCAGGCAGATGAGCTTAGTGTAGACATAGCTAAGTTTACTCTACAAAACCTTACAACTAAAGAGATGTTTCAAGCTCAAGTAGTTCCAAAATTCATGCGACAGATGCTGCTGGAAGGTGGACTAGTAAAATACTACAAAAGGTATAAACAGTTTCCGTGGATCCAAGCCTAGATTTGTTGTCATCTAAATACATTGTTGTCATTTTTTAGAATACATTTATGCATTCTATATCATGATGTATTGCAAGTAATATCGTAATAACACTCTATTCTAAAATGTATTTTATTATATTTATTTTATTGTATATTGGCATCAATAGGTTTATTACCTGCTGAGGACTCCATATATGGCCATAACTTATCAAGCATTTTAGGAACGTTCGTCATAATCCATGTCGCCATAGATTCTTCCTGTTTTAGATTTTGTTCAAGTATTGGAATTGCATCAATTCCATTTACTTTCTTGGCTATTTCAATTAATATCTTGTATGAAACGATCTCTGCATTTTCTATTATTGCATCCTGTTTACATTCTATAAATTCATTCTCAACTTTCATCATAACATTCTCTGTTTCATCTACAATAGACTTTAATCTCTATCTGTTATGCGTTTCCGTTGATGTAGTTGTAGCTTTTGTTTTTGATATCATTTCGTCAACTCTTGATGTCGTTTCTGTCTTTGGATTAAGAATTGGTAGATCGGCTTTACTAGAAGTGGGTGAGCTTATTATTGTTCCTATTGCCCTATTTTTAATAAGATTGCGCAATTTTTGTTGTTGTTCATTAGTTTCTTGCAAGTGATGCTGAAGTTGTGTTTTTACATCATCTAAAGAAGTTTATTGTATTCTTGACTCAAGTCTTTCTATGGCAGCATTTTCTACTGATAACATCTCATTTAGGTATTGCAAAAGCTTATTGTTGCTCATGGGATTTTGTTCTCCAAGTGTCATTTTCTTATGTAACACCTTCACGCATGTTCATTATGTCATTTAACAATTTACTTGGAGATTTACATAAGGATCTAAATGGATCTTTAAATACCGAATACTATGCAGATTCTTAAAAGGAAAATATCTAGCCTGGTTTTCAATGTCAATTGTGATTAAGTGGCAGTTAATAATTACATAGAACGCCGTGTATTGCATCCACAAGCGGACATTATGAGATAAATAAATTGTGTAAGTGTATGGTAATTTAAATACATGTAATGATGACACTATAATATAGTATATATATGAAAAAAAAAGTTTCATCAGGATTTGGCACCAGATGTGAATGCATATGCCATAAAAGACCGTCTACTAATGGTTACTGTGGTTATTGCTCTAGATCGCATGTAAGAAGCTAACATCTTGATTTTCAATACACTTGTTTCGTAGAATAAAGCTATTGATGAACACATGAACGTACAAAGCAATATCGTAATCACGGAATGAAATCATAGCAATACCAGGGTAGAGTAGTGTTAATTGAACGAGTATATCAATGTGAGATTATTTAAAAAGTCAGAGAAATAACAATAATGATGACAACAATGATATGGGTTTGATGAAAAGCAAAGCATGGTTGACTACCATATGGTGGAATGCATGATAAATTTGACTCAATCTTGCCGGACGGCAAGCTATTGATCTATTGTACATCCATCCAAATAAACTTCAAAGTAGACTTAGGTATTGATGCTGATGATATCCCTATGAAGAACAGATCAGTTGGAAAAACATTTGATATAATGGGTAAAGGTCTAAGAGAAAAAGCAGCAAGAATATACACTGACAATAATAATGCTTCTGCTCATCTAGTCGGTTTGTGATAATCATTACTTGTTTGTTCTCATACTTATTATAATGAATTTAATTATTCTGATAAACGTATTTTCGCTATCCCCTTTCGATATTCTCCTTGCAACAACCGAAAACAAAATTGCTAGACCGGCCGCAGATGACATCAACCACATGACATAGTTATTTGCAAGATCTATTCTTCCATACAATACTTAATTGATTTCAAGCACATGCCTATAAATAAAAACTTTTATGCAGCTCTATAGCCAAGCTAATAATATTATAAACTACATGTAATCTATATATCTATTGAGTAGATTTGCTAACCCGCAAGTTTTGTTAGAGCATGCAATGCACTTCATTAACAGAAGAATGGATTCACTTAAAAACAATGTGAGCCATTGTGTAAAAACAGAACCATATGCTCCATATCCTGCCTTGATCTACTGTTTTTCTAATATTGATCTACTTGGAGCCTTGTATGTTGGCAAGGCTGCAAAAAGGAATATGTCTACCAGCCAACAATCTAAAAATTATATGAAACGTTTTATGGGCTATACTGAAGGACAAAGTGCTCTTCTTCAATGTATATTTAGACATAAACTCGTCCATCTAGCAGAACCATTATTATCAGTTATTGAATATAAATCACGACGTATTGCGTGGCAATATAATTATTATAATATGGTTAACCATTTGATATTTGTTCCCGCTACTACTACAAATAACAATATTCAGATTGCGCCTAACTGGAATATTGAATTTGATGAAATATTTGAAATAAGTATCTTAGGCCTGGCCGAGGATGTTGTCAAGTCAGTTTACAAAGATGGTGGGTATTTACAAATGCTTGAGAAAGATAATAGCCTACAAGCTCATTTTGAAGAGGCTGTTGAAGATATACACTCTATGACACATATAAAAACTAAACCTGATGGAACGCTAAAATGCTAAATAATGTATGATTCGATTGCTGTTGATGAGCACTTGTACACTAGTACCTTTTGATGCCATTTGCAAGAAGTACTGAATAGCAACCAAGACCACATTGTTCACAAATTGGTTTTGATGCATTTTTACTACCATCTGCGCTTCCTATACAACATGGCTGCTTTATCCTTCCCATATGATCTAAAGAGAGTATAACCCACGATGGACATTGTACTGGAGTACCTTACGTAGTAATCTCTCCTAGATGATACATTTGAAAGAGAAAAAAAGAAAAAATACCATTACATAGCTTTAAGTAAGTATCTATGTGCATAACCTGTGCTGAGTAGTGAATTGTATATCGTTTTAACGGTGCAAATCACTTCTGCCAGCATTTATACTTTAGATTTCGTTATTGAAAAAATGATGTTTAGCAGTAGTTGACAACTTCATTGATATTCTTAATTAGCCTCCTTCTCGGCAAAAAAAGTGAATATATAATTTATTTTTCGGTATATTGACCAGTACGGTCAGCAGGTTAGGTTTGGTGGGATTTTGTCCCCACACATAAAAACGGTCCATTTCTCTGGCTATTTAGTTTTTCTTTATATATGTTAGCAAAGCAATTGAAAGGTAATGGTAAAATCATCATCATACTCGTCCTCCTC
>JBJMFM010000134.1:0-12278 GCA_045808425.1 Nitrososphaeraceae archaeon
ACTCCTTTTGCTTTTGGAAAAGAGATTCTAGCATATCTTCGCTATTATCATTGTTGTTATTACAGTGACCTAGCATAATCTCTTGGTTCCACCTTACTAGTGATTATATCAGCAATGAATTTATCCTTATTCATTATTACTGTCTAATGATGTCAACTTATTGATAAAATTAAATAAATTACAGATATAATGTGATTTACACCATACTTGATAATGCTTTTAGTCGATACTTATGGTAAATATATAACAAATAATATCATAAAATACAGACTTTAATAATAGTTACAAATAAAGGCTGGTGTAGCATATTATTCTCAAATATAAGTTCTAAATGAGACTGACAAAATAATATGAACAGGTGAGTAACAAAGATTGAGCCAGCAGCTTAGATTAGTATAAGTATGTCAACAAGGCAATGAATAAAACAAGGGAAATAATGTCAATAGTTGCGGTAACTTCTGCAGCAGCAATCATTGTATTGCCAGGTGTTCTTTCAAACCCTGTATTGGCCCAGACCGCAGGATAAGATAGTAGTAGCTCATCATCAGCTCGCAGGGACTATAAAGACTTTCAGAGTTGTCTTTCCAATGCGGAGGGAACAAAAGGATATGCTACAGAAAAGGAAGTGAGAGTTGCTTTAATCCTATTTACAACACTGGTACTAGTGGCAGCGGCGGCAGTAGTGGCAGTAGTAATAATGACAATAACCCATCCTCCTCTGACACGAATAGTCCACTCGGATAAGAATGGATGACACAGGCAGAAAATAGACTAACGATGACCACCTAACAACTGAATACATGCTACCTGATGCCCTTTTTTCTTCTTTATTAGTTCTGGGCCTTTTTCTGCATTCCTTCTAGTTTACTTTTGAATATATTTTACGCCTGAAGTGAACCTTTTATGTGTTAAATATTGACGGATTGTATTGTATTCTAACGGAACATTAGCAATCTACAGAGGGAAGAATACATTTCTCATACTCTTCTGCAGATGACGACGTACATGGAATCGCATCTTTTAGATGTAGATTGCACAAATAATTCAATACCATAGCTTAGGTTTGTTCTGCAATATAGTATCAATTTGGTCTAGTAATTATCTGATCTATATATCTAGATCAGGTTCAGGATCTTTGCAATATTCTCTCTTAACTCTTTATAATCGTCTAGTCTTTCTCTATCGGATTCTTTAGATGGAAGATTTTCTAAGAGAGTTCTTTGCAATTTTTCTGCCATGTTGTCAAGTGAATCAATTATCTTTTCAAGATCGTCTTTTGTAATCTCTAATGTGGCTGTTTGATTAGTCTTGTCAGTCTTTATCCTACTGATCATGTATTAGAATCTCTTTCTATCTGTATTATATAATATTGCTTAATATTCATGGCGGAATAGAGAGTTGTTGTTATTGCTACTATCCTCAAAAATATTATCTGACTAACATACAGATGATAACTAGGTAGAGATACAGACTTAGATTAAGGATAAGTTACACAATCGCGGTTAAGACCGAAGATCTTTAGAACAGAAAGTTATTACAATATTTGTTGATTCCTCAGTAACATATTCCTTTTAAGCAGTCAGAA
The DNA here is from genome assembly GCA_045808425.1 of Nitrososphaeraceae archaeon. Taxonomy (GTDB): domain Archaea; phylum Thermoproteota; class Nitrososphaeria; order Nitrososphaerales; family Nitrososphaeraceae; genus JAFAQB01. The sequence continues at coordinate 1,586 of JBJMFM010000134.1, forward strand.
TGCCTATTCTTTTCAAGCCTGTGACTTTACTTTCTGGTCATTATCATTAGCATAGCTAGTAGTAGCTATGTAAGATATTACCTATCTCATTGATTGAGAGATTAATTATATGAGAAGCTTGATTATGCTGTTCTATCGTATTAGAAAATCTTCAAATCGAAAAGAAGATAAGTGACAATAACATCGAATAAAATTACAAATGAATAAATTTTTTCGCAGCTTATTTACCTTTATACATAGTTGCAATTACGCTTTTTGTACTAATAGTTGGAATTAATAACAATAACAACCATATTTATTACTATGAAGCATTTGCAGTTACAAATACATCATCTTTAACTGCAGCATCATCATCACTACCACCCATTCCTAAAGCTAATAATATATTCTCTGCAGTAGAACAATAAATTCTTTGCTTATTACATTACCACAAACAGGATTTAATATATCTAATGCATTCAAAGTTATCATATCAGGAGAATGGAACTTAAATGTCCATAAAGGTAATGTAACTTATTTCTCTGCAAACCTTCTTGCATCTCCAATGGATGCTATAAGCCCCATAACCATCAAATAACAAACTTGACAATTGATAACGCTGAAGCAAGAAAACAAGTAACCTAACTAACACCAGATAATAGTCTATCTTTGAATGGAACTGTCGACGTCAAAGTAAATGGCGTGACTATATGGAAGAAAGAGGAACAAAACTATCATTTCTCAAAAGGATTCTTGTTGTAGATGATGATCCTGACCTTACATTAACCTTCAAAGTGGTTTAGAAGGATATCATGATAATGAGAAAAGATTCGATCATATTCTATTCCCATTCAAATGCGACTCAATATATCTACTGGATGGTACATGCAATTTATATGTGATATTCTATATTAACAAACTGAATCTCATGAAATGTGCTTGTTGCGGATCAGAAATGTTACCACATGAAGAGATTGGGAAAGCAATAGTCTTTAAATGCAAAGAGTGTGGATTGAGTAACAGTATACCAAATGAAACTTTAGACCAATAGTTGTGTAATCGTTAAGATATTAGACGATTGTTATTATCATAATCTCATACTATTGTAATATTTATGTGTTAGAATACAATAATTTCTTTGTAACTCAACCGGATTAACTACCAAGATAAGGAAGACCAAGAGGGATATGACATGGAATATATTATGAAGATAACCGTACAGTTAAAACTAAATAAAATATCAAGAATATTACTTTATACAAGGTATTTACTCGTATATGTACTGTATCAGCAAAATATGTCTTTAGATAAGGGCCTTGTTGTTGTTTACACAGGAAAAGGTAAAGGCAAAACTACTGCTGCATTAGGGATTGTTCTGCGATCAGTAGGTCATGGTTACAGGGTTGGAATGATTCAGTTTATCAAGGGGGAATGGTATTATGGTGAACTTAGCAGTTCAAAGAGATTGGAACCAGAATTCGAAATGATTGTTGCTGGTAAAGGATTTGTTGGAATTATTGATGACGACCACTCTATTCAAGAACACCAAAAGGCAGCGCAATATGCACTTGCACTAGCAAGGGAAAGACTTTCATCGAAAATGTATGATGTAATGATATTAGATGAAATCAACTATGCCATGAAACTAAATTTAATATCAGTTAAGAATGTAATTGATATTGTAAAGGAAAAGCCTAGGAAAACTACGCTAGTCCTAACAGGCAATTATGCTCCAGATGAGGTCATTGCTGTAGCCGATCTGGTAACGGAGATGAGAGAAATTAAACATCCTTACCAATTGGGCATTAAAGCAAAAAAGGGAATTGACTATTAGATATAGTCACCTAGGAGATTTAAAACCTAATTATTGGAGTAATAATATGACAGTTATATGACCCTGTGTTATTTGGATGCAATATGCGCCTGACTTTATAACCATAAAATCAATTGTGTAGATGCATGGTTATTACTTTGTCACATAACCTATACCTCCTTTAACACAGTGGATGTTAATCCACCTATAGACCTCAACCTACAATTCAAAATGTATACAGAAATAAATATCCTAGTCCTACTATAGGGCAACCTTAAAGTATGACGATTGTACGGTTGTACCTTTACAAATGGTTACTACCGAGATTAAAAAACTTCCTGAAGAAGGCGACATTGTTATTGCAACCATCAAGGAAGTTATGGGTCACGGAGCATATGTTAAATTAGATGAATATAACGGGATGACAGGGTTTCTTCACATTTCTGAAATTGCTACAGGATGGATACGTAATATTGAACGTTATGTAAGACCAAAACAGAAGGCAGTTTTGAAAGTAATTAGAGTTGACAAGACTAGAGCTGAAGTAGATCTCTCACTGAAACAAATATCAGGAGAAGAAAGAAAATCCAAGCTTATAGAGATCAAAAAGAATGAAAAGGCATCTGTATTCATGGAGATCATAAAATCAAAAGCCAAAATTACCGATTCTCAGCTAAATGAGATAGAAGATAAAATTCTTCAGAAATACGATTATGTTTATGATGTTTTTGAAACTGTTGCAAAGAAAGGAATTGAATCTATCCAAAATCTTGAATTACCAGTTGATGTATTAAAGGCTATTGAAGAAGAAGGCAGCAAAATACAGATTCCACATGTAGAGATCAGAGGAGTAATGGAAATCTCTTTGAAAAAATCTGATGGTGTAGATACAATTAGAAATATACTAACAGCAGTAGAAGCAAGCAAAAGCAGTATAAATGTTAGCGTCACATATGTTGGAGCTCCGAAATACAGAATTGTCGTAATAGCAGAAAACTTTAAAGTAGCTGAGAAAGCAATGAACAACATAATAGAGAAGGTTCGTATTGCTATTAGCAAATACAATGGAACCTTTAATTTTATTCGTGAGGAATCAAAGAGGACGCATCAAGGATAGGCACATGAAACACCTTATACGGAAATGTTCTGTATGCTATACATACACTTTGAAATATCAGTGTCCAAAATGCAATGCGCCCACAGTCGATCCACAGCCTGCAAAATACTCGCCTGAAGACAAGTATGTAAGATATAGGATTGCGGATCGTTATGCTGGATCATGAGAACAATATAAACATATTCATGTAGAATAGATAATTTATACTGTGGCTGCTTTAATTTAAATTCTCTTTAACTAAGAGATTTAATTCTAAAGAAGGAGTAATTCTGCTATTGGTTTTGGTAACTAATCTCCATGAACTTAAAGAAAGTTAATTAGGCGTTATCTAATTAACGCATTTAGTTAGTAACTATTCTTAGTATACCACCCAGCTTTCTGTGATATAGAAGTTAACCAGTTTTATTGGTTGCATTACTACCTGTTGCATTACTACCTGTTGCATTGATAACATTTTTGACTGCTGTATCTGTTGCATTAGTATTACGAGCTGCATTAAGCACGGCGTTCAGACCGTTTTGATTGACAATTGCACTGGGATTAGCATCCGTATTACTAGTTTGATTTGCTGCTTTACTTGTTACATTAGTTATAGCAGTGCCTTGTGCTAGTGCTTTCTGAGCAAAATGGCCATTGGTCACAAATAATGATGCTAGAAGCGTGGCGGAAATAGCAATTCCGTATAGCGATACATAATTTGCCTTTTGTATTTTATTCATTAAGAAAAAGAACTCATATGAAATTTATTAATTTTTCTGACTTCTATTCTACCACTACGTTCAGTTTTGTATATATAGAATATTATATTATATATCTAAAAATAAATTCTGTTAATATATATTTGCAGAATGTCTAAGATATAAACCATTATTGTATAAGAAGTTAGGTAATAATATAATATATCCCTCTGCTCTGAAATGCAATAATAGAATTGACCCATGTAGTAACCAGAAAATCTTACATGAAAAACAACCAAGTTTCATAAGGAATCAGCTAATGAATTATAATTAAATGTCAGAGCCACACATTTTATTGAGTCTAGGATCAACATATTCTCATCGTATTATTAGATTATTCAAATAGAAAACATGTTCAATACTGTATAATCAAGTCATAAAGTTTTAGGATGTATGATTTTATGTTAAAATAAAAAGATAAGTACGGATAAGTATCCGTTTGGTGATTTTTTCTGTTATTGTGTCATATACGCACAAAGATGTTTTTATTGTCCTCCAGTGCATAGTCCGCTAGGAGTACTAAGTGTGCAGAGGTTATCTTTGAAGTCATTGTTATTGATGTTTACAGGTAATCCGTTGCCATTGTTAATATCTTCAGTGTTCTGCTTTGCGATGTTGGAATTTACTACATTATTGTGACTCTGAGGGTCTAAGAATATGCCGTCATTGGATCCTCGTATGTTGTTCCCTGCTATAGTGGAGTCTAAACTATTTACAAATGTAGCTCCAGCCAATGCATTACCGTCCATTACATTAGATTCTATGTCTGCATTTCTTGCAGAATGAGCTGCCACTGCAATTGTGTTTTTATCCATTATATTCTCTGAGACCGTTGTACCACGGGTACCAGTCAGAAATGTTGCAATTTGATTTTCAGTTAAGATTAGCCGTGACACTTTTACATCACTAGAGCCTGTAGCCAAAACTCCAGCTTGGAAGTTGCTTATTTGACCTGCTCCCTTTACTTCTACGTGTGCGGAGGCTGGTATCATTATCCCTACCTTTGAACTGCCTCTGCCTGGACCAGCAATTGTATAGCCATTCATGTTTATTACTGTATTATCATCTCCTACTATTAGCCCATCTCCAGAGCAGTTGAGGTTCGAAGTCAATGTGACATTTCCAGAAACTACCTGCCCACAAGCAGGGTTCGTGGTTGCAGAACTGCCAGATGTAGGATCTGCTGTTGATGTATCAGAATTTCTTGTCGTTGCTGCTGCAAGTGTGGGTTGCGTTATTAATGTGCCTAGTGCAGCCAAAGACACTAGTGTTGCTACCATGTATGACATTGTAGTTCGATTCATTCATAGAACGCTAGGAGATAAACTATTTATGTGAAACCCTATTTTGTACTACAGTTCATCTGTATGTCTATTAGACATAACTATCTATTGATTTTATTGATTGTAACTGTTTTTTAGTAAAAGTAATCCATCTACTAAGCAAATAGTTTCCTGCTTTATCATATAAATAAAATAGGTTATAAAAGTAAAGATACAATTTTGATTATAAATTTTCTATCAATATACATATGCAAGATTATAATAATTTCTATTTATATGTGTAGTAATCATACAAATTAAATTCAATAAACACATATACAAACTGTAACGAAAATGAGTTGTTAAAGTATTGATAGAACTAAATTTGGTAGTTTTACAATAGATTCAATAATTTAGTGCTTTTAAAACATCTTTATGATTGCTTCAAGTTAAACACATTCAAATCAGCTGTACAATAAACTTTAACAATAATCGGATAGGTAGACCAAAAAGGTCATTTTATTGTAATTCAAAATTCTTAATTTTATTAACTCATGCCTTAAGCATACAGATTACTCATGTAAGAAGAATTATAAAGAAATTCAGATGGATGATTGATGCATGAAGATTGCCATTGCCGGAGCAGGTGTGGCTGGCAGTTATCTAGGTAATTTGCTTCAAAAAAGAGGCCATGACGTAGAAATCTTTGAATCATCAAAGAAAGAAGATCACTGGGCAGTATGTGCGTGGGGTGCCTCAAGAAATATACTTTCAAAGTTTTCAGAGTGGGCTGGCCTCAATTTTGATGATTATATTTTGCATGTTGGTAAAATTCTGATAATGGATCTGCCAAATAATGTTCGCGAATATCTTGATCTTAAGGGACTGGTTACTTATAATAAATACAGATGGGAGCATGATCTATTAGAAGGGATCAAGATCAATTATGGCACCAAATGTACTCCTGAAACCTTTCCGTTTAATGATTATAACTATGTAATTGATTGCACTGGACTTCATCGTACATTACTTCCAAAATCAAAAGAGGATTTCATAATACCAGCTTATGAGTATCTCGTCGAAAATATCCAAGATGTAAACGAATTTTATGTAATAGGTTACAAGGGAGCACGAGGCTATTTTTGGTATTTCCCTCTGGATAACGGAAAAGGGTATATAGGTGCTGGTGATGTTGATAAGAAATATTATGGTATCAAGGAATTTTTCATGCAACACCTTGAAGCCAAAGTTATAAAAAAAATAGGTAGGCCTATTCGCTTAGCCCCTCCGAAACGAATGGAACCATTTAATTCTGGAAATGTAATAGGAGTAGGCGAATCTATTGGATGTGTGTTTCCTATGCTAGGAGAAGGTATAATTCCATCACTGTTATGTTGCAATATTTTTCTAGAAGTATTTGACAAAAATGGTAGTACATTTGATTTCAAGGAATACAGAAAAAAAGTACTTGGTAAATTTAGATACTATGATGATGTTTACAGGATCGTCAGACTAAAGATGGACGGTAAATTAAGTACTGTCAAGCACTTTAATTTATTGATGAATATGTACAGAAACATGAAGAAAGAAGAGAACCGATTTGGCTTTGAGGTAAGTTTTGATAAAATGACAAGACTTGTCAATGCATTATAATTATAATGTGCATTCGTTTCCTAAATAACACTTTGTTCCTGACTCTCATGTACATAATTATTGATTTAATTGCCAGATCTGATAGTTGTGAAACGTGGGGAAGCTTTTGCTTCCTTAATCCTCATAAATCTGTACCATGATAATGGAGAATAATTTTCTTTGAATTATCAAACTTTTGGAAGCTTCAAAAGTATGTCAATTCCGCCATGTGTATGGAGTACATCTGCTTGTTTTGCTTTCTCTATATATTTTTCAACAAACTCCTCTAATTCTACATTTAGGGTGTATTCATTATAGAATGCATTAATCCCATATTTGTCATAATCACGAACTGTAATTACTTTCGCTTCATGTCCTTGCAGCCGCTGCTGATATTTTGCAAGGATACAAGCTACTCCGGCTTGGTCTCCAATATGAAGTATATACACTGACTATTCTACTGCTACAATAGATTATTCCGCTCTTTCTGCATTGACTTTAGTTTCAGCTTGGGATGATTTATTAGTATCCCCATTACCATTTACTGATGGCGGGGAATTGCGTTTCATTATTTTTAATAGGTAATTTCGCATGCGCTGCTTCTCTTCTTCGGTTACTTTTCCATCAATTAAATCTATAAGAAACAAATTTATTGTTGCACCAATCTGATTTTGACTAAATAAGGCTTCGGCCTCAACACTGAATTGACTTTTCCTATGCCAATATCCAATAGCCATTCCAAGTGGCACATATACTGCTATAAACACTATAGCAAATATCCATATACTGCTAAAAATTGAATTGAAAAAAGGTGCTTTGTCAATCAACAATTTATACTGAATAGTAACGAAATTGGCAAATGTCATTAAAAATATCAAATAAATACTATGGCCATTCCTAAAATCAAGCCAACGCCTTCTCCAATTATTATTTCCTATTACCAACATGAAAATTCTAGATAATCTAGCCTTGTTCAATGGCATTATATTACCATTTAACTGTAATTTCTTCCTTTGTATTATGGAGTTATCAAATCATTTAGTCATTGGAATATCAAGAGCAATATTTCAATCCAATCAATTATAATGATGCAGAATCACGTTACAAATAAGTGCAAATATTATTTATTACAACAATATCATATCAACAATCATTCATAGTATTAACTACCTACGATCACGAAGATCACGAACAATTAATTTAATGTATGTCTATCGGTAATTCCTGTAATATTCCTGCACAAATTTAACAATGCTTTCTACCGAATGGTATTCTTTATGCAATTAGGACCTTCCTTAGCTAGTCTATCCCTTTCAATATTATTACCAATTAGGCTTTCTAAATCGTACTTAAATGTATCTTTAGTAGTTCTATATATCGTATTCTTGTTATAAGCTTCAAGTGGTTGATAATATTCATTAATTTGTGTTAGTAGAAGAGACAACATTTCAGCGGATCATTTGTGTTAATCTAGGTGCATAGAAGATGCTTCTAGTAAGAAGCGTATCTTTTCTCCAAAGCAGCATATCTTTGCAGATCTACAAACTTGTTAAAATCTTTGAAGGTAACCATCATTTTACGTCCTTCTTGTGTAGCACCACTATTTTTTAACTCTAAGAACACTTCCTTTATTGCAAAAGTTGCAGCATAAAGCCCAGATAATGGAAATACTACAGTCCTATAGCCCATCCTCAATAGATCTTTTGCTGGTAAATTAGGTGTTAAGCCTTCCTCGATCATATTTGCCACCAATGGAGCATTAATCTCGTTGGCAATTTTTTTTAATTCTTCAATTGATCTAGGCGCCTCAATAAAAATTACATCTGCACCTGCTTTATGGTATGCTTTGCCACGTTCGATGGCCTCATCTAATCCAAGTGGAGCTCGTGCATCTGTTCGAGCAACAATGATAAAATCTCTACTTTCACGTGCTTCCAATGCTGCTTTTAGTTTCAAAATATAGTCATCCTTTGAAACAACTTCTTTTCCTACCATATGACCACACTTTTTTGGCCATACCTGATCCTCAAGAAAAATACCTGCTGCACCAAGACTTTGTAGGTCATGAACAAGTCGCCATACATTAAGTGGATTACCATAGCCAGTATCGACATCAACTATCACTGGAACGTTTACTGCACGTATAATTCTCCGAGCATTATCAATAGTTTCACCAGCGTTTAGAAATCCATAATCAGGCATTCCTAGTAATGTCGCAGCAGAACCATAGCCTGTTTGAAATATTGCATCAAATCCTACTTTTTCTGCTATTCTTGCACTTAACGCATCAAAAACTCCAGGTAATACCATAATCTTTTTCTTGTCTTCAATTTGTCTCCTCAACGAAATCTTGCGTTTTGTGTCTTGCTTTATCACTAGCAGTGCTCCAAACCTCTTGGAATATTAAATTTTTCACATTCATTTCTTTCATTATAATAAAAGCTACTGGCCACGATAATTTTTGGAAAATTATTATTTTATGATCAAAAATTAAAACAGAAATTTTTTGCTTTTTAAGGAATTAACCATCTATCAATGAAGATACTAACTCAGGATCTATAGCATTATCAATATTAAGTAGTACTATTTTTGGATGAAAAAACGATATAATACCGAGCATTGCAAAGTTTCAGTTTTACCATTATATACTACTATTCTTTCCTTCAGCTTTTACCTTGGTAATTTCATATGAATTATCAGGCTGCTTTGTGATATACACATTACAGATTCGGCATAGATAGTATTTTACAGGAGGATCATGACTAATAGAACCATTTAACCACACCATAAGTGTACCGCATAGAGGACAATTCATGGTCATTAAAGAAAAAATTATATAAGACCATTATATGCTTTATCTACCTTTAACAAGATGAGGATTCATAAATGTGACGATTAGACATTTAGAACTGAAAAGATCTTACCGCTTATTCGTATAAATGTGCAGTAATTGCATTATGTGTCTTTAAAGATTGTCCAATGGGCTATTGCAAATTGAGATAACTTGCGATAATGGTGTCATATAATAACATTTATGATATACACATATCTTTACAGTAAGTTTAAAATATCCCAAACTATGCCACTTATTTTGTAAATTTTAGGGTGAATATGAGATGTCAATTCAACAAGGTTCAGCTGGCGGAATGCCAGTATTAATATTGAAAGAGGGGTCTAGTCAGACCAAAGGTCGCGACGCTCAGAAAAACAACATTACTGCTGCAAAATTGATCGCTGAGATAGTAAGAAGTTCCCTTGGTCCTAGAGGTATGGACAAAATGCTGGTAGATACTCTTGGTGACGTTACAATTACAAACGACGGCGCAACTATTTTGAAGGAAATTGATGCCCAGCATCCAGCAGCTAAGATGATGGTTGAGATTAGCAAAGCGACGGATAATGAAGTAGGTGATGGTACGTCATCGGTAGTAATATTAGCAGGTGCTCTAATTGACAAGGCAGAGGAACTAATTGGGAAGGATGTACATCCAACGATCATAGTGGATGGTTATAGAAAGAGCGCTACTAAGGCTATTGAAGTTCTCAATCACATTGCTCAGAAGATTGATCCCACTGAAAAAGAGCAATTATCTAGAATTGCAAAGACATCCATGCAAACAAAACTTGTCTCAAAGGAAGCTGGTGAGCTGGCACAGATTGTAGTCAATGCAATATCACAAGTATCGGAAAAATCTGATTCCGGCTACAAAGTGGATATTGATGATGTCAAGGTCGAGAAGAAGGCAGGCGGATCATTGCACGAGACTAAATTGATCAAGGGTATTGTTCTTGACAAGGAAGTTGTGCATGGTGGAATGCCAAAAAGAATAGAAAAAGCAAAGATTGCACTTATCAATTCTGCACTCGAGATTGAAAAGACAGAGTTTGATGTCAAGATAAACATCAATTCTCCAGAACAAATGAATATGTTTTTGGAGGAAGAGAATAGAATGTTAAAAGGCATGGTTGACAAAGTTATTGCCGCGGGTGCCAACGTGGTTGTTTGTCAGAAAGGTATTGATGATATAGCACAACATTATCTGGCAAAGGCTAACGTATTGACAGTACGTAGAGTAAAGGAAAGCGATATGACTAAGTTAGCAAGAGCGACAGGCGCACGAGTAGTAAATAATCTTGAGGATCTCACAACGAG
>JBJMFM010000135.1:0-4368 GCA_045808425.1 Nitrososphaeraceae archaeon
GCATGATACATTCAAATCGTAGTTCTCGTTTGCGCTTGTTTATCCTTTCTTCTAGTACTTCACGAAGCATTCTGCTAATTCGACCGCTCTCATATGGGGGACAGGAAATGTTTGACAGACCTCCTTCTGTATCCACGAGAGGAATTTTCAATTTGACCTGAATAAGATATTGTACGATGAGGAGGAGAAGAACAACTTGCAAGAAGAGCAGCAGATAATAAATAATAATAAGAACAATAACGAGTAAGTATGAAAGTGGGGATTCCTTCTTTTGTTTTTTATTCTGCTGCTTTTTTAATTCTCATGATGATAACAGTATCTTCCTTCTTATTCTTGGGTAATAATACACTTCTTTATACCGCTCAGGCTCATACTGCTACAATCCCAGTTGGTATGTTTCCGTTTGGAATTGCATACGACCCTTCTAACGATAATATATATGTAGCCAATCCTCTTTCAAGTACGGTATCTGTCATAAGTGGGTCTACCAACTCCGTCATTGCTACTACTGAGTCTGCTGTCAAATGATGTACATGTAATAAGTGGTGTAACAAACAGAGTTGTTAAGGCTATTCCAGTTGGAAGCCAACCTATTGGAATCGCTTACGATTCTACTAACAATTCTGTATATGTAGCCAGCTCTGCAAATAATACTGTGTTTGAGTCTAGAAATGATGTTATTTGATCCTGTTCATGAATATCTTGGAAGGTTACAGAAGGACCTAAAAAATGTGCAAAGGATGTTAGTGCTTTTAGAATATTGTTTTGATGACTTTCAGAGACTCCATTTGAGTTCAAATATTTATGAAATTCAATCAAAAGATATCGATTTGTAGCATTTGGTATATGTTCAATTTTCTTTATAGTCGTTGATAGTTTTACTGGCACTTATAGCATCCTTCTCCTATGAGTCTATCATGTATGTTATTCAAAGAGTATATGAACCCGTATATAATGCGGGCTCGGAGGGATTTGAACCCTCGACCTGACGCTTAGGAGGCGTCCGCGCTATCCATTTTACACCTATTAGGCGGTTATTTTAGCCTAATAGTCTGCGCCACGAGCCCATACTTAAAAGCCTGATACCATAAATTTAAGTATTGATTACGAGTTGCTTGATAACATTCAGCCTGCCAAGCAAAAATGTCATCAGGTTTATGCTATGGAATAAATCAATCGCTATATGTTTAGGACATATATCTTCTTTTTGTACACTAATTGAAATCCCAGTCTCTCATAAATCTCTGCGAACCCCTCGTTGGTAAACGCCTGACAAATTAGGAAAGTAGCGCTCTGTTGCCTAGCTATATCTAAAGACACTTTTATGATTTTTCTTGCTAAACCCTGACGTCTAAAAGAAGGTATTGTTCCTAAGCAATAAAGCCCAATTAGTCCATGTAGATTGAATAATAGAGCACATCCGGCAGGGATCTGGCTTGAATTTCTCTTTATATACGCCACCAACAACGTCAGTTCATTGAAATGCATTTTAAGGATTCTTTCTACCTCTGATTTCCATTCCAATGCATTAAATGACTTGCAAAACAGATCTATCCAAATCGGGAGGAGATCAATATCAATTTTATCCACATAAATCTTCTGATTTTCATATTGTATTTTGTTTATATTAGATCTGAATGCTTGCATTGTATCCAATAGAGTAAATCTGGTTTCTAATAAGATCTTTTCCAGTACATTGTAAGAATCATCGATGTATACATAACACTTCAATCCTCTTTCTGAAAATATCCTTGCAGCTTCCTTTAACACTGACCTAACATTATCACAACAGCAAAGAATGTTATTTACTCTATTAAAAAAGTAATCTTCGCTAAACTTTTTATTGATAAATAGTTCAGTACAGTTGTTTAGCTTGATCCTCTCAGTCCACAATGAACAAAAGGTTGACTCATTGCATTCCATGCGTTTTTTAGTATCTAAGTCCGAATATGTTCACCATATCTATCAGAGCCGCAAGTGATTTATCTGATTTTGCCGCATCTATCATTGTTTCTAAGGCTTGAGGGGTATCAAAGTCATCCTCAATACATCTAATAAATTTACTCAAATATTTTTTCCTTGATGTCTTGCATCGACGATCGTTATTTCTGTCACTGTGGATGAATGCCTTAGCTATTACTTCATCAACATCTCTGAAATTATCAAGTCTTGATAAGGAAAACTCAAATGGAGTCCTATAATGATTTGAAAAAATATAGAGTCTTAGAATATTTGAATTGTATCTTTTCAAGACATCTCGAATCCTTATTGTGTTGTCCAAACTCTTTGACATCTTTTTAGCCCCTAATGTTAACAACCCTACATGGGTCCAGTACTTGACTGGCCGTTCAGATGATGTTAAAACTTGTAGTTGGGCCAAATGTGATTCATGATGAGGATAAATCAGATCAACTGCACCACCATGTATATCGTAATGACCGTTAAAATTCGACATAGCTATTGAAGAATCCTGCAGATGCCACCATGGTACCCCATTACCTAATGTTTTGTCAAAATATTTTTCATCAAAGTCGTCAGCTGCGTTCCAAAGCAAAATATCGCTAGGATTGTGCTTGCCAGGATCTATGTCCAATCTCGCATTTTCAAGGTCGTATATAGTCATACCTGACAATTTTCCATATGTTGATAGGCCAGTGGTATCTAGGAATATCTTTCCACTCGTAGAATAGGCCATTTTATTTCTGATTAATTTTTTTATGATTTCTTTAGAGAAGTCTACGTAGTCCGATGCCCTGGCAAAATTCAAAGTAATGTTAATACCTAATAATGATATATCGACAAGCAGCTCTTTTAGGAATTTTGTAGCAAGTTTGTGTGGAGATATGCCTTCCACCTTTGCTTTGAAGGATATCTTCGGATCGATATCTGTGATATTTACAATTACAATAGGATGAAGGTCTTTGAAAATAAAGTATCTGGTCATAATATCATAAAAAAGAAATATGCGTGCATGCCCTAGATGGCTATAATCATATACTGTGGGTCCGCAAATGAATATTTTCACTACGTCCTTATCGGCCAAAAATTTGCGCTTCTTCATTGATATACTATCAAAGATCTTCAATCCACTACGCCAATGTCATATTGTCAGATTATGAGTATATATATGTAGAAAGCACTAGAGAATTATATAGCGTATATTTGTCAAGAAGGTGTTTTCTATGGGTTATCAGGTAAAGAATGATAAATCAAAGCAGTTAATTAAGAAACTGCTAACTCTTGATATTGACGAAGGAGTAAGAATAGAGGAATCTTCAATTCACGGAAAAAAAATGTTTGTAAACAAGAATGCATCAGATATGTTTGTTGTCCAGTTAGTAACTAAGAATAAGTATCATGATTATACCAATAAGGATGTAAGATATTTTGACTCTGCTCAAGAAGTGGTTGAATTTGTTAATTCAACTTTTCAAAGTCGCTTTTCAATTGTGGAATACTAAATTATACTGAAAGCTGCTAATAATAATCGATAAATCTTATTACATTCAAAAGTCAGCTTCACTGTTTGATCTAAAAATTACCTTTTAGCGCATTCATTGGTTCATTTTGCATCTATCGAAGTCGAAATCTAACTCTAGCAATATTATACGACATTTGCTTTTTCAATCAACTGCTCCACTGTTGATCCAGATATTGTCTATGTTTTCCTATAAATTATAGGTACTTGCAGCCAGCTCTGCAATGCTAAAAACTAGATTCAATAGCAGATGTATATTTCGATCTTCTTTTAGTCATTAATAGGCCATTTTGTGATACTGACCCACTCGCTTAAAAGCCGTCGTTATCACTGAAAAAAGGATCGCCTCCAAAAAATCTATCTCCACCATTGTGATTTTTATCCCCTTTTGGAGTGCTTTCATTCTTTGCTTTGTTGCTTTCATTGCTTTCGTGGTCTTTATGATCTTTTGATTGCGATGATGTTTTTGAGGATTGCTTGCTGCCATCTTTATCATGAGTAGGCGATTTAGTATCAATACTGCCGTTATCTGTCGAACCATTTTCGGTAGTAGTACTACTCTTACTATGATCAGTGGATGGTTTGATATCAGAACTGCTGCTCTTATCTTTTGAACTACTAGGGGTACTAGTACTACTCTTACTATGATCAGTGGATGGTTTAGTATCTACCTTATGTTTTAGAATACTATCGCCATCGGTTGTTGGAGTATCATCACCACCACCATGATAACCAAGATACATTAGCTTACCAGAGGCTACTGCTTGAGTAGTTGTAGCAAATGGATAGTTTTGTCCAGCCGTACTATTGATTGCTGCTGTACCATTGATTGCTGTTACTGGCTGCGGCTGCTGTTGACTTATGGCATTTACTTGTGGTGCTATAGTTGG
>JBJMFM010000136.1:0-6102 GCA_045808425.1 Nitrososphaeraceae archaeon
CATCTGGCACATTTGAATTGTCAACAAGTAACCTGGGGAAGAATTCATTTTTATAGTCGTGGTATATCCTGTTGAGACTTGCTATACCAATGACCCTGTTAAGGCTCTTGCCAAACCCGCACAGCAATATGCTGTTGGGATTGCTTGGTTGAGGATGGTGATTTGTTATCCAGTCTTTTATGTATGGTATTGAATCTATCAGTGGAATATGCCTGCTACCAGTTTTTCCATTTATCAAGACTTCTGCATACTGTTTTTTATTATCTGGTCTAAGCTTGAACACGACATCTCTTATCCTTAGTTTCAATAGTTCATGTGGCCTTGCCGCTGAATCTCTTGACATTGCATGGTAACACCTGTCCCTGGGATTGGGACAGTATTTCAAAAATAGCGCATCATCTTCTGCAGTCCAAAGATCTGTGGGTTTATAGATCGATTTTTCCTTTCGCTTCAGCTGTGGAATGTTTTCTATGACAGAGGGCTTTGGCCTCTTCTTTTGTTCTTCATTTGGATAATATAACCACTTGAAGAAGCGCATCAATTGCATCCTGTATATGTTGTATGTCCCAATCCATTTATGCAGCGGATCAACACTCTCGGCTTTGCGGAAGCTATCTAGGAATGAAAGCAAGTCCTCCCTCGTTATTTCCTTGAAGCTTTTAGCATTCTTGTTGTTGAAGAATATTGAAAAGTCGCAAAGCAGGATTATGTTATCCCTCCTGTAGTTGTCAGACGGATTGATCTCCGACCTTAATGAAGACATGTAATCGCATATAGTAAGAGCGTTTTCTTTGCCTCTGGAACCAGGCAATACCTTGTTAAAAAGATAGTTAAAGCATCTATAGGATAGCCCTTCCGTAGCATTCTCTATCATTGTCTTAATAGCAGTAGCAGTAACAGCAGTAGTAGTTTTTGTTATGGCTGGCGATGGCGTTGTTAATGCTGATGATGACGATGACGATGATGATATCGCCATTTCAGGCTTTAGACGGCTGTTCTCCATGTAATATATATACTCTGGTTAATATATAACACACGGACTATATAAGTTAGTATTCGATACATGATTATAGATAAGAAAGTATTTATCTTAACTGCAATTGGCCTAGTAGTGACATTTTTGGTATACATAGGATTACAAAATTCTTTGAGAGTACCTTCTTTATCTTCTACTCCAATATCCTCTGAAACAGCAGTTATGATAGTAGCTAAAAAACAAAACCTTACAGTGTACAATGTCAATGATTTCTATACTAGATATGTGTACATTAAGGGTGATGGAACTATATTTGAATCGGATATCGGCTCTAATTCAATCGGAAAATATTTCGACAAGACCAAACCAACAATAACAACGGGAAATCATTTTGCATGGATGGTTAAAAGAAATAGTCATGGTTACTTTGTAGATGCTGTAACCGGAGAAATTATATCAGAGTGAAGTCGGTTCTTCATTTAGAATTAATCAATTAATTAATTTGTAGACACAGACTTTTTTTATATTAACTGACGTTGCTTTCATATAAGTAATCATTAACCACATTCTTAGCATTATTCTTTTTTAGTGTAAAGACATATGAAATAAGCTAGCAAAGAAATCATAAATGTATATAAATAGAACCAGCACATCATTAGAGTTTTTCGAATATAGAGAAAATTGACGATTGGTCAGTCAGTCAGTCAGAAATGCAGATACCAATAACACTATGATATATACACACGTTGATAATAATAATCCATAAGAAGACAAATTCAGAACTATATTGTAAAGGTTCACAATAGAAAATAATATTGAATGATAATTGAAATGAATGATAAAAATGAACTAAAGATTGCAAGTTTGAATATTTGACAACCAATATCTTTCTCTGAAAGTGGACCATCAACCAAGATTAGCCTTACTAATGTAGAAGGTGCATTCTTTTCCTTTGATGCTGCCAGCTTAAAATCATCATTCAAAACTACAGGTCTTGACTTTACTTTTCTATGCTCAACAATTTTCTTCACGCTTGCAAGGAAAAGAAAAGAATTCATAACGGCTGGTAAGATGGCAATCACTCCAACAATTTCTGAATTACCTGCAATGGCAATTGCTCCATACATTGCACCCATTAATAATGTACCAGAATCGCCAGGAAATATCTTACTTGGGAATTTATGGTATTTATATAATGCAATTGTTCCAAAAAGTAAAGGAAGTGCAGCAATGAATACTTCATTACTGCCAAAGATGGCTATACTGACTAAAAGTGGGATCATTGCAATAATTACAAATCCACTAGCAACTCCATTTAAGACATCGATCGAGTTAATAGTGTTGCCAGCAACTGGAATAATGACCAATATTAATGGTATATAGAGTAGTGGAATAGCCACCCTCCCAAATTCAAGGTTGAGGTGGCTTTCATGAGCCCCCAGAACTACCAATGGTATTGCTGCTATTATCAGAGTAACAGGTTTGAACCATCCTGGCAAAACTTTTTTATCATCAACAAATCCTACAAAAAAAGAGATTACAGCTGTAAGTAGAATAGCGATAACCTTTGTATCCCATGTCAGCAAGTACAGAACGATTTCAGCTGCCACGATACCTACAACAAGTGCCGGTCCAGCTGGTCTTGGAATACTGGGCCTATCAGGTTTATGATAATCCTGTACTACTTCACCTTTTGCAGTTAACCAATTAATTATTTTAGCTGTTCCAAATAATGTGATAAAAAATGACATTGCAGAGGTGATTATTCCATAAATCAGGATTTCTTTTCCGTAGTATAGATCCAGCATTTATTATTAATTTTAAATTGTGAGTCATAGGTATATAATTATGTGACGTTAGGATATTTAGTTTCAAAAGTCGTCGTCTCCTATGTATTATATATATTCAAAGCCCATAATCCCTTGGAATACAACAAAATCTTGCCTAGTGTAGTTTCTAGAACTAGCTTAAAAGAGAATCACCTTACACAGATTCCTGGAACTGCTGCTACTTTCTTGAATAGGTGAGGAGACATCATGACATTGGGAATAACATCATCGGCCATGCTTGACAGGAACTCAGGTCTATTAAAAGCCCGTTTAAAGTGTTTTGCAGATTCCCAAACTACATAATTAACAAACGTACAACTGCCAGCAATACCCCTGTGCAACTGAGCTGAGAGGCTTCATTATTTTTTTATTGTGTCTATTGCGATGTAGAATGCCTATAATTAGACTTTTTATTTGTATTCTCTAAATTCTCCTTAAGTTTCCTTGCTACTGCTGGCCCAATTTTTGATATTTGAGCAAGTTTTATTTCTGGTATTTTTGCGACTTTCCCTACATCTGTCAGGCCGGCATCATATAAGCTTCGTGCTCTTATTCTGCCTATTCCTTCAAGTTTCACAAGTGGTAAGAGTTCATCCTTTATACCGTATTTTATACGGAGCCTAAGACAGTGTATTGATCCTAGTAAATCTTCACGTCTAAGCAATTTAGCAACCTCATACAAAGAATAAGCTAGCCACTCGCTGCTCTCAACTATTCTATACATATCTCCAGGTTCCACTCCAACTTTGTCACTTAATACTCTGTCACTAGTTTCATTAATCCACTCATAAAGAGCTAATACGCTTCTTGAGCAATCATATTCATTTACTTGATAGAATAGCTCATCACTATATTGCATGAATATAGTATCTAATTCATCAATGTCTTTTTTTCGTAATGATAGTTTTGGATAAAAGTCTGCACTATTAGTAATAAGACATAGAAGACCTAGAGTGTGCTTATTAACAATATCTTTGTCATTATTATTATTTGGAATGCGTTCAATTGATTGGATAGCTTTTCTAAACTCCACTGCAGTTAGTGGATCAATATAAAGCAGTGATGTCCGTCTTCCAAAATCTGTTGCAATATATCTATCATTTTTTGATTTGATAAGCTCTTCTAATTCTAAATAACTTAATGCATTATCGATCTTAAAAGTTACAGTTGCTTTTCTATATTGCTGAGCAAATAATGTGCTTTCAAACAAATCATAAATTTCAGATTTCTTCAATCCAGGAATACTTGAGATAGTACTGAGCAGATGAACCCTGATTGATTTGTCGTTGGTCATCTGGGAGCGTAGAGGTTCGGGATTACCTAATATGTAATGATCATAGATATCTTCTGCACTGGCTCCAGATCCAGCCACGATAACGGCTTCACCAGAGGTATCGTATTTTGGTCTGCCAGCTCTACCACAAAGTTGTTTGTACTCTAAAACACTAATTGGCATATTCCCACCGTAGTCAGAATCATATCTTAGTATACTAGCTAGAATGACTCTCCTTGCAGGGAGATTAACACCGGCAGCTAGGGTTGGAGTAGCAGTCAATAATTTGATTATGCCTGCTTTAAACGATTGCTCCACAATTTCTCTGCTAGATTGCCCTAATCCAGCATGGTGGAAAGCTACTCCTCTTGATACGACTTGACAGAGAGTTCTTGTAAGTTCTGTGTCATCACTGTTCTTAAGTATCTGTGTTGATGCTTTTGTAGCCATTGTTTTAGTAGCTTTATCAAGTCTTTTTTGAACAGCTTCTGCTGCCTTGAGGGCAAGTGAAGATGCTCTTTTGCGTGTCTCAGCAAAAATTAATGCCTGTCCACCGCTTTCAATACAATCTATGGCAATATCTATCGCAGAAGATGAAATAGCAGGAGATGATGAGTTTTCAATTCTGATTTTACTACCATCATTCATACGAACTATGCCGTTTTCATATACTCCTTCTACCAACTTAGTCGGCCTCCAGTTACTTTTGATTAGCTCGCATCCTAGCCACTTTGCAATATCCTCGGAATTTGCAATGGTTGCGCTTAAGGCCAAGATCTGGGATTGCGTATACAATTTACGTATCTTGGTTAGCATCATTTCGAGGGTAGGACCGCGGTCTCGGTTCCCAAGTAAATGTACTTCATCAGCTACAAAAAGCCCGACTTTATAAGTCCATTCAGCACCATGCCGTATAATAGAGTCCATTTTTTCATTTGTCAAAACTATAATATCTGCATCTGCAACTTCAATTCCTGATGAATCATAATCGCTAGTAGAAATCCTAATTCTGATTTTCCTACCATTGATATTAACACTTTCAAGAGCTCTGAAGTATTGGTATTTTTCTGTGGCTATTGCCCGTAATGGGGTAAGGTAAACGACTTTTAGGCCCTCTTCAATCGCTTTTATTGCGGCCATTGCTGCGATCAGAGTCTTACCACTTGCTGTTGGTGTAGTGATAAGCAAGTTCCTCTTCTCTAAAAGACCTTTAGAAATGGCCAATTCTTGTGGCGGATAGAGCGAAGAATAACCTAGTGAATCAAGAATCATCTTTACACTATGGTCAGATATTGTTATTGTCATGACTTTGTAAAACCTACAGAGGTTGCAATATGCTTATTAAGCTATGTAAAAGCGGTATAATGTGAACGATTGGATAAAGTATTAGATAGACAATAGATAACAAAAGTAGAAAAAATACTGATAAATTTTCCATATCATAGCGTTATTAAATGAACGTAATACTTGTGTCTATTACACGTGTTATATTGATAATACATAATTTAACATAGGTCATTATCTAAATAAAATAAAAGCTCTTTCATATATTATTATGCGGCTAGAGTTGCATGTACTCGTCATTAGTAGCTATAGTAGTGGTATCATATTGGATAAAGCTAAAAATCTGACCAGCGTAATATTTACGAAGGAAAAATCTGTTTCATATTCTGTAATAAGAGTATTCATGTCTGATTGTTCAAAGCTTACTCCATAAATAACAAATTTTATATCTTTTACCTGTAACATTGACATGCGTGAGCATTGTTAGACTGTAGGAGTAGTGACTTGTGATATAATAAGACTTACCAGAAAGAGCCTTTTCCTTGGGTTAGTGTTAGCTATTATTATTTCAGATTCATTCATTTATTTTGCTCAGATACAAACAAAGGCATTCTATTCGAGTTGGATAATAAGCATTAATGCATCTACTGCTGCAGCATTAGCTATATTTGTAGTATATAGACATATGCAGCAACGAAGCCATCATCAACAAGATCATGATCACAGCAAAAGTCATGTGG
>JBJMFM010000137.1:0-4952 GCA_045808425.1 Nitrososphaeraceae archaeon
AGACAGGTCAGTCGTATCCAGATATTTCCTTGCAGCAATCAAAGACAAACATCAGAAAATATATTGATTACCTGCTGCCAAAAGAGTATGAGAAATGTCTTGTAGGATTAAATGCAATAACAAGAGAGGCATGGAACGCAGCACAAGATACAGAAGATAACAGGGAAAAGTTGCAGGCATTGTCATTAGCAAATTGTTATTCTATGAAGCTAGAATTACTTACAAATGCTACTGTAGTTGATGATGCTATTAGGTTTATATCACAGAACTCCAAGGGTGACGAAAGTATTCAGGATAATAACAGAAAGGTAAATGAAACAGATGGAGAAAGAATGGCAGTAACAACAAATCAGGTTTTCTAATTTAACATCCACAAAAAGTGTTTTGTTGTTTATGTGTTGTTATTATGGACTGGAGAAACAACAACCAATCAAATCTTCTAAGGCTGTAGCACTTTATTCAGAAACTATTTGCTGGTAACAAGTAACTTAACTAACATAAGTAAGCAAGTGAGCGAAATTGCCAATCAATCTGTCATCTTGTATGATATACTTGTAGGATATACCTCACTCTTTATTTGTATAGCATCAAAACTAGGTTGATTGATAAAGAAACACATAGTTTCTTGTACATTAATCCTCACCTTCTTAATTGTTGTGACAGTTGCATTGTTATCTAGCGCCTCTTTGGGTTTAGAAAGTGCTTGGGCTGATTCTATGGTAAAGAATATACATGTGGGTGATGCTCCAACAGGAGTCGCCTTTGATTCGGCTAATGGATACACTTATGTAACCAATACAAACTCAAACACTGTCTCTGTAATAGATGGCTCAACTAATACTGTGATAAAGGAGATACATGTAGGTAGCCATCCACGTGGAATTGCTTTTGACTCAGATAATGGTAATTTATACGTAGCCAATGAAGGTTCATACACTGTCTCTGTAATAGATGGCTCAACTAATACTGTGATAAAGGAGATACGTGTGGGTTGGTCTCCACTTGGAGTTGCCTATGATCCAGCTAACGGCAACACATCAGCGTCAGTACAGTCGCAGCAGTAGCAACAATCTAAAGACTAATAATGGATCTAACAGTCAACCAAGTACTTTGTCTCTATCGCCTTGATCTTATTTATGGTTCGATACGATATGATATAATATGATACGATATGATTCAGTTATCGCTGCAGAATCTTAGTAATAAAAAAAGAGCACAGGACAACATACGTTGCATTTAATGCGCATCCTAATTCCTTTGCAACGTTGCCTATTCAAGTCAAAAATGAGATGGAGAAAACCAAAGTTGACTATTTGTAGTTATGCTTAAAAGCTCAAATTAAATTGCATATTCTCATGACTATGAATGTAAGCGATATGATGAGCAAAACCTTGAAAACCGTCCAAGAAATGGCTTCTCTTCAGGAAGCAGCAAAGAAAATGAAAGAAAAGGATGTAGTCTCATTCGTAGTTGTTGATAATCAGAACAAGCCTCGGTATAGTTACAGAGCATGATTTAGTTAGAAAGTCTATATAACCTCCTCAATCTAACAATGATGTATTATCACATTCGTTCTAATCTAATAACCCACTATTGTAATTTAATAAAAATGCTTTATGATTTATGAATTATATACACAAGATATTATAACTGACTGACAGTTAACAACATACTCCCTACAAGGAGACTATAATAACAATAACAATAATTGGAACTTCTAAATTATAAGTTTAGTCAAAGGTCAGAGACTCTCTGAACATATCTTTTACTTCATTCTGCTGGTCATAAGTTAATGTGGTTTTGCTTTTTGTTGTTCTTCTAGTAATCTTCTTCATCAAGCTTTCGGCTTTATCATGACCTAAGATTTCCTTTAGTTTTTCTTCTGATTTTGTACCTTCCCAAGAATCCATTATCCTTATGACACTATCTTTAGTGTCAGGAGAAAAATCCTTTATAGACTCTTGAACTCTTTTTCTCCAACCATCTGGCAAGTCCTTGCCTAAATACTGCTCCCATAGTGTTATATACCAAATATATATTGACAAAAATCAATAATTAAGCATATTATCATTCATACTAGCCTTGCGCAATATGTTAGATAGCTAGTATGTTTGAAGTCAACAAACATGGTCTAGGCCATCCATGCTATCCTAGCAAAGCATAGACTTGAAACAGCTTAAGGCCAAAAGCATAGAGAAGTTGGAAGATATGATAATACCTTAATTGCTCTATATCTGTAATATTGCCTTTGTATTTATCATACTCTTAATGCTATCTTTTAATAGAAGAAGCAATAGAATTTGAAATAACCCTGAACACAAGTATTATCGTCATCGTTACTTATACTTCAAGTTATATGACATTGCATACACACTTCGTGCTTAGGAATTTCAAAATTACTGCATTACTACATTAGAGTTTGTATGTTTAATTGTGTCTCTATTCGTTGAGATCTTTTGTTTCTACTCCAGCTGCATTATCCTGCTGTTGTGTTTCTTCGGATTTGGAAGGTTGTTGTCGCTGATCTTTGGTTTCTTTTTTGATCCCTGTTGTCGTTGTAGTAGTCTCTTCTGCTACGTCTATTTTTTGCTGTTCTACCATGTGTTAACCTATCTATGTATCTAATATGTTATAATCTTTATTAAAGCAACATGCCAAATATAACATAATCAAATATCAAGCTTGACACCATAAGTATTGTTATTTCTTCAACTTTTCAATTATTCATTTCATGTCGTATTCTTGATATTGACAAATTCATTTTCAAAGTAGTCTAGAGTCTCATTATCAAATATACAAAATTCTATAATATCTAATGTTGAAATAGTATTATTATTGCTGTTACCATAATCATCATTATCACCTTGAAGAAAGGTTTTAGATTCTTCAACAAGTATCTTTGCACATCTATCTTTAGGGAAACCAAATATTCCAGAACTTATTGCTGGCATTGAAATACTTCTAAAGCCTTTTTCTGATGCTAGTATAAGGCTGCTTCTAACTGCTTTTCTTAGCTTGTAATCTTCATTTCCTTCACCCATCCTTGGTCCCACAGTATGGATAAGTGCTTTACACGGTAACTTTCCTGCTGTAGTAATTACCGCTGATCCAACTGGAACAAGACCTCTACCTGCCACTGTCTTGTCACTTTCTTCTTGAATGATTTCTCCACCTTTTCTTACAATGGCAGCTGCGACTCCTCCACCGTGTTTTAGGTAAGAATTTGCAGCGTTTACTATTGCATCAATATTTCTTTGTGTTATATCTCCTTTAACAAGCCTAAGGACTTTATTATTACCTAGGTTTACCTCACACACCAAGCTTATTACACGATTGTTATAGTCTTATAGCCATAATTAACCACACAGTTTTCTTAGAAAACCAAGATATTTCTTACATTTTCATATTATTAGATAATTCATTTAGTTCAAATGGAGTTACCGCATGGACAGGTGAAAATGAAATATTACATGAATGACAGTGTAATTCACGATAATGATAGCGTTTGTCCTTGATAGTTGATGTTAAAACCACATACCTGGACTTGCGACAAGTAGGACAACCATACAATTTTTTATCTAGCTTTATTTTGTTGTTGTTATTGTTGTCATGATTGCCATAATCTATCTGCATTATCCCTGCTTACTAAGGGAAAATTATCCTCTTAAGTGAATTGATAAATTATGCACGATATTTGTTATACATATATCGCTAGTTACTATATTATAATGAATAGTGAGCAAAACCACTGATAGATATAGTTTGAAGATATTGGTTAGAAGATAGATGACAAACCTAATCTAGTTTTTGGCAACTGAACTAACATTTAAAAACGATGCGTCTTTATCCCTACCAAATAATAGCATTTATTAAATGAAATATAGCTTTTTGAAGCTATTCATAACTATATTGAACTGATGGTAATTTGTCATTTGCTATTCTAAGAAGATAAATGACATACGGTACGCTCATTTTTGCTGGGTGTGCTGCTTTGCATAATTTTACGAAATATGAGACGTCGCCTTGAAGCA
The DNA here is from genome assembly GCA_045808425.1 of Nitrososphaeraceae archaeon. Classification (GTDB taxonomy): domain Archaea; phylum Thermoproteota; class Nitrososphaeria; order Nitrososphaerales; family Nitrososphaeraceae; genus JAFAQB01. Next base: position 4,032 of record JBJMFM010000137.1, read on the forward strand.
TATTGTGACTCGATCTTTTTATAATATATTTTGATTATTTGTTGTTGTAATGTATTGCAAATGAATAATGATGACAGAGCTATATGTCCTATTTGTAAGAACAAATTGAAGGAACATTCAGAATTGCAAGACAAAATATGTAATATGATAATAATAAAACAATTTGCAAATAACTGTCCAGGTTTTGATGTTCAGTTTAGACCTTTCTTTGAAAAAGAGGAAAAAGGTTAGATATTAATTAATTAGGTATAATCCTTTTTCCAACCATCTGAAGCCTTTTTTAGCTAATCAGATATTGCAACAAGAGATATTTCCTCAAGGGGATATTATATAGAAGATTACAGATTCCTATTTTGAAGCCAAAACGATACACCGATTAACATTACTGCAAGCTACAATTCTAAGACAACAAGCAACAGCTATACAGTGGTGGAGAAACCCATGTTAATTGTGGAAATTTTGGTTCTACTGGTAGTTCTGGTGGCTGTATATACAATCGTCCAGGTAGTCACACTACTGGCAATGGACCCAATTCTGTATGCTGAGTGATTCAGCTGCGTACTAGCGTTAATGGGTCAAATTTATTAGTATCTTACGGAAATACAGTGCCTATATATTGGTATCATCATCCCATATGCAAATAAAATCATATGTAAATGATAATGTGCAAAACCAAGAATTATTAACGTTGGATACTATCTCTCCGATATGGGCTAAGAAATTAGAAGAAAGCAAACTACTTCCTTTATTATCCCTTAGACGATTACGATTTTATCTTGAACTTAAAGATACTTCAAAGTGTGTAGTTGGAGAAGCATATGGTTTTTCATCATCATATGTATCTAACTGTAAACTGTGTTCTAAGATTGCTTGGAAGTTTATGTTTTATTTTATGTTTTATTCATATTCAAAATTAGAAGA
>JBJMFM010000138.1:0-3910 GCA_045808425.1 Nitrososphaeraceae archaeon
TAAGGTTAGAGGGGAGATATTTATACTATTAATGCAATAGAAGATTATATTATATTAAATAATAATAGTATTGTAATTGATAAAAAATAGGGATATTTTAATTAATTACTCCGTGTACCAGCTGCCGACTATGTGTTAGTAGCAATGATAGCGTGGTACATGCTCTGTCCATCAGTTAATCTCTCTTAGTGTACTGCTGAAATTGCAAGTGTTACAAAGTTGCCACTACCAAACTCTACATTTCTATTAAGGCTAATAATGGCTATGTCTGTTACTTTTGCATTGCTGTTACCTTGTATGTCTTGTGGTATGTCAGCATGATACGTACAATTGTCTGGCGGAGATGATAATTGTTTGATGAATGTTAAATCAACTTTCTTTACATTTGGTGCTACTCCTGCTACAACTGTAATGTCAGATTGTGGATTGTTGCTGCTGCCATCTTGACATGGTACGTTTAGTGCTATATGAGCTCTATTTACCTGGACTGGAGTTATATCGGATAGCAGAAGGAATTGGCCTTGCGCCAGCGACTTTCCCTCAAGTGGTATAGTTACTACAGTTGGTATTTGGTTGTTGTTGTTGTTGTTGTAGTTGCCATAAGCAAATGCTGACGTAGAAAAGGTACCTGTGATGCCGCCAATGCCAATAGCTATTAAGATAGCTGTGGATATTGCTGCAAGTACTTTACTATTTTTTCCATCGCTAGGATAATATTATGGATGTCGATATAGGAAGTGTTGTTCATTATTCTAAGTAATATTACACAATAATTATGGAAGGAGTATGTGATACGAGAAGGTTATGGAATTAATTCATTTAATATAGCTAAAGTATAATTGGTGTTACATATCATACTATATTTTGTTAGAAGACAATTATTTTATGCTTCTAAGCTAACTCTTTTCTTCAAATCCTTAAATGTCAAGCGCTGTAATTTCTTATGAAGCCATTAGCTTTAGCCTTTTTCTACCATCACTTGCGAATCCCAAATAAATAGAACCTTGCTATAACAATCTGAAAACTTGATTTATTGTTGTCGTCTACTATTTGTTTACAATTGGTAAACTAAATGAAAATGTTGCTCCTTTACCATCGGAATTGTTTTGAGCCCATATTTTTCCGCCATGAGCTTCTATAATGCCTTTACATATGAACAAACCTAAGCCAGTTCCTTTCTCTGATTTTGTAGCAAATTTTGTAAATAGTCTAGGAAATATGTCAGGATCTATTCCTTTACCTGTATCCTTTATGCTAATAATGACATGCTGTCCATTATTGTTAGATTCGTCTTCTTTCTTTTCTAAGATGACAGTTATAGTACCTCCGCTGTCTCGTGTAAATTTGACCGCATTATCTAAAAGGTTCAATATAACTTGGCTTATCCTTGCTTTATCTGCATTTACAAACACCTTTTGAGGGGTATAGAGTAATTTTATTGCACAATTATTCTTATTTTCAGCCTTAAGCAATACTTTGTTTGCCATCGTATCGTCTATAGCATTAGTAATTACATCATTTAGATTGAAATATTCTCTTTTGAGATTTAATGACTGACTCTCAATTTTTGTTACATCTAGTATATCCTCTGTGAGTCGCTGAAGTCTCTTTCCATTCCTGTTAATAACTTCTAACAATTTTGCTTGTTTTATATCTTTCATATTATTGAGGACAACTTCAGATAAACTAAGTATAGGTTGTATAGGAGTCCTCAGCTCATGAGCTGCTATATTGATAAACTCTTTTTGCATTTTATCATGTATCTTTAATTGCTCATGAGCTTCTTTTAACTGTTCATGTGCTTTCATTAATTGTTCATATAATTCTGATTGTTTCCATAGATTTTCAAATATAGAAACATAAGATAAAACTCCAGCTTTGCTATTCGAATAAGTTGATAATCCTATAGCCTCAGCGAATGTTGTTTTAGAATCGTCTTTTAATTCCATGACCATAGAATCTTTTCTGTCGACTATTAGAATTGTGGCTTTGGTCCCAGACATTTGTTCTATGTATCGGACATCTATCATATCCGAAGTACAATATTCTTTTATATGACGTATTTTTTGTTGGACTATACTGTTTGCAGGCACCAATATCTTAACTTTGACATTTCTTTCTCGTGCTGCTTGCATAGCCAATGGTATAGCACCCATCTTATCTTGTCTTAGAAAAGCATTGGTAGTTGGAAATATCCATAGTATTTCTTCTGAAGCTGATTTTATAATATCCAGATATACATCTTGAGCTCTTGCTGAGCTTGGAATGACTTCAATGCCAGCCAAGTCTACTCCTGTTTCAATATCTTTTATCCTCTCATTAGCATCAATCCCATTCTTCCACATCTCTTCAAAAATGGAAGCAAAGTGATTAATGTAGGCTGGTTCATTACTAACTAATAGACTCTGAGCCATTTCGCCACCTTCCATCTTCTCTATTGTAGCCATCATTTCTTTATCTGAAACAGCAAAATCAATTGGCGGCATATTTTTGACATGTCTTATCTGTACACCAATATTGAGAAATAATCTAACTAGCTTTGCACTATCTTTATCTGTAATAGAAGTAACCCATCTTATGCCCTTGTGTTCTCCTTTTCTATATTTGTTCATTATAACTTTTTCGTAGGTATCAAAGTAGTTGTTATAGACTAATCGCATTCCACCAAATTTTGAGCAAGCTAAAAACTCTATAGAGCTCTCCAAAATGTCTTTTCCTTTCTTTAAGATTTCATCAACGTTTTGTAATACTTTAATTTCTTTTAGTACTGTAGACAAATATTGTTTCATGTCATGCTCTGTAAGGGATAGTTGGATTCCAGTCTGCTTAGTCATAATAGCTGCACGGTCTTTTGCCATGTCTATCACCTTTTTCTCTATTTTCTGCTCCATCTGAGCTGATCCGGTGCTAACTAGTAATGTTGATTCATCTACTGCAGATTTTCTAATTACCTGACGTAAATTTACATCTTCAGACATAGAAATTGTTGAAGAATAGATGCCAATTAGCATCAGATAGGACGATAGTCCTACAAATGAGACGCTGGCAAGTCCAAGGGGTGGATAAGAGGCTAATATCACATTACCGGTAGTTGCTAGTGCAAATAGAGCAAATCCCGATCCAGCTATAATCATATAATCTTTCAAAATGATACTATGGCTGAGGCTCCTTGCTATCATCAAAAAGGGGAGACCAAATAAAATGCTGCTGACTACTGCAGGCAGTGTGTAGCCTAAAGCATCTACTACTATCCTAAATGTTGGGTCAGCAGCATTTGAAAAACTCTGAACAAATGGAGTTACAATAACAAAAATACTTAGAAAGGATGCTATAGGAATAGTGATGATAGTCCAGAATTTGACTTTACCTAACTTTTTAGAATAAGTATGTAAAAGCATAGCCGTGCTACTCCACAATAACAAAAAGCTCACAATATGAGATGTAACAAAGACAGACTGGACTTTACCTAATGTTGTAGATAGATCAAATTTTCTGATATCTGGCCCATGACCAACTTCTTTTTGTTCTGCTGTATTTTGTTCTGCTGTATTTTGTTCTGCTGTATTTTGTTCTGCTGTATTTTGTTCTGCTGTATTTTGTTCTGCTGTAAGTTCTGACTGCGATGGACTTGTTATCTGAGCTGGCAAATCTAGTAATATAACGGTGAAAAAACAAGTGATGATACAATACTGATACTAGTGACTAAAGAAGATACACTATATAACAAGACTACAAAATTTTTATTTGATCTGTACCAGGAAAAGAACTTCAATGCAAGTATCACCATTAGAATGCTTGCTAACATGAAAGTGTAGTAATAGGAGTTCAGAAATATTTGTAAAATAATAAATATGATAATGGCTGTCAGAACATATTGTACTATCGTTATTATTGTACTTAGTTTATTAAA
>JBJMFM010000139.1:0-2697 GCA_045808425.1 Nitrososphaeraceae archaeon
TATGAGGTTGAGAAGGCTGCAGGTTTAGTAGAAAAAGCACAGTAGCATAAAAAGAGGGAGAGGGGGTAGAGAGTCAGAGAGAGATATGTAGACGGAAGAAGTAAAAAAAAGAGAGTAAACATATTCAGCAAAACTTGCTGGATGACCACTATGGCAATAGAAATCGAATTGTCAAATCAAGCACTTTCGAATTATACATGGCACCTATGAATCAATCGAAATAATTGCAATCAACTCCATAAAACTTAAGCTGCAAAATTACTAGCTACTGATTTTGATTTAGACTGGAGCAAGTAGTGCATATAGTTATCTATTCGTTTGTCACAGATCTGACATCAGATAATGCGCGTGTGGGATATCGAGACTAGGATGCTATGTAACAGTCATTTATTGGGAGAACATGGAGAAATCCACGCGATCTGGAAAATATTGACCCAAAATAAGAGGGGATATTCACATCACCCCGAGACATTACGGTGGAAAGGAAAGCTATTAGCACTCTACAACAGACATGGAGTTGTAGCATGTGAAATGACCAACCGCGGATTTAATCACAAAAGCAATTTGAAAAAGGAACTGGCTACAGGCTCTAACATACAGCTTGATTTTGTTGATCAACCCGCTAAGCAACAGATAATATTGAAAAATAAGGGCTGTAAATGTACAACTGTTAGGATATAACGATGGCGATTCTCTCTTTTTCTTGAGCATCTGGATGTTTCAAAGGAGTCATCCAATATTGAATTAATTCATAAGCAAAATCTATTTAGTATCAATTTCTAGAATGGACTGAACCTCGAGCGTAAAAACCAATTCCGCCGTCAAAGTGTAGAGCTTTTTTAGATCGACTCCAAAAAATAAGCGTAAAATGTTCAAAAGAAATGTACCATTGTTTACACCTCTACCTGTTGCACTTAAAGTCCACATTGTTTTTGCCTTCTATGCATTTGATTTATTATAGACCTATGATCATTTTTAGACGGTCTTAAGACTAATACTATGCACAAACTTTCTGAGCTTATAGATAATTACGCAGCTTTCTATCCACATAATTAATAAGCTATTTAACAGCCTTCAATATATGAAGAAGGATGCACGCTAGGTGACAATAAAAATTGAGCATTAATATGATGAAAGGAAACACAAGACACAAACCCATAACCAATTCCTGTATGGCCAAATTCGCTGAAGAAGATGGACAGTTTATTTTTCTTACCACTTCATTGTTAGATGGCTTTCGTCACTTGCATGTTATTCCCCATAAGAGATATGCCAATCTAGACAATAATAGGATTTTGATTAAAACCTCAGAGGGGCTAACTAAACATAAAAATAGAAACATCTCAAAGTTAAGTGATTACTATTCTACAAACCTCTTGTTCTATTGAGCAAGGTTATCTTTCAAGTTCATATTCAAAATGCACCCGCTTCAAAATCCCTTGAACCCTATATTGTGGACTGCCAGACGCAATGAATACGATGTAATAAGTCTATACAATTACTTATCAGGTCTAATGCGTATAGTTACCGATGATTATTTCCTTAACTTTGGATACTGGAATAAAGGAATCGATTCTCCAATTGAAGCACAACGCAAGCTATGTTCATTGGTTGCGGCTGCTAGTAATCTCTGTTCGGCTAGGACTGTACTCGACATAGGAAGCGGGTTTTCTGCTCCAGGAATCTATTGGAAGTCGTTATTTAATTCCCTTAATGTCGTTTGTGTGGATGTTAATTTCCGTCAATTAAAATTCGGAGTTTCGCTACGCGATGACCTAAAAGAGCATAAGATAACATTCCCCTTGTCAAAAAAAGATAGTAACACCAAGGAGCTTAAATTATCTTTAGAATATGAATTACCACATTCAGAACATCTAGAAAAGTTATCCTTTGTAAGTGCCACTTCTAGATTGTTGCCTTTTGCTGATAACTCTGTAGATAGAATAATTGCCTTAGAATCTGCTCAACATTTTCGACCCTTGAGTGAATTTTTCAGTGAATCCAATAGGGTGTTAGAGAAGAATGGGTTATTCGTTATTGCAATACCTGTTGTTACTCATAACCAGAAATGTGCTCTTCCTTGGAATAGTATGTTTTCAGAAGTAATAACCTTGATGTCTTCATTTTTTAAACTTGGAATCATATCGTTTACGTGGATGTCTGAGCATTTCGATCTAAACTATGTTATGTCGCAAATCGTCAAGGCAGGCTTTCAAACAAAGGAAATACAATTGATAGGATCTCATGTCTATGAGCCGCTATCTTCATATTATATCCAAAATAGAGATAGGCTTCGAAAAGCAATTCTGAAGGAATACCCATTATATCTTGAAAAGATTTTGTATAACTCCATATTGAAGATGAATGAACTCTCTAAGAAAGGAGTCATCGACTATGCAATCATACGGGCTAATAAGTAGTCAAAGATGATGGTTAGTGCAGAAGATTACCCGCTTGAGTTTTTTATCTTATAGATCTGGTAAGAGGCTAGAGCAGATATCTGCATTTTCAGACTTTGATATTGTATACACATATACACCCAGCTTCAGTCTAATTATCTGTGCTGAGAGAGAAAGTTGCACTTGTTACTGGAAGTTCTACTGGCATAGGATTTGAAACGTCTATTATCTTTGCAAGAAACGGATTTCATACTTATGCAACGATGCGCAAATTAGAAGGTGGAAAGTCAGAAAACAT
>JBJMFM010000140.1:0-3704 GCA_045808425.1 Nitrososphaeraceae archaeon
CCAGTCGTTGGTAATTCAAAATCAATCGTATGCTTCACCTGTGTAGTATTTGTTCCATTTCCATCAAATTCCTGTATACTATCCCATCTTTTGAATGGACCTTGAATTTGTTTTGTAACTAACCTTCTATTTTGTTCTTTATCTACTACTTGTAATCGCATTTCTTCTTCTTTTCCCATGTATTGACCTTTTACTCTCATTTCTGAGCCTTCTTCACTCTTTTTGCCAGATACATTTTCAGACTCTTTAACTATATGCCGTGGCCATGCTTCTTGTATATTGTTTGGATTAGTATAGTATTCGTAAACTCTTTGTACTGGTGCATTGATTTGTGTTTGATATTCAACTTTTGTCATATCAGCGATTTTTGTACAGCATTATATTAAAGAGTTACACATTATTAGATGTAGTTAGGCACTAGCCAAATAAGCAAAACCAATATCATTACGTATTTTTAGCTAAAGCAGTTTGCTGTTCCAATTTAGTAAAAAATGCAACAAAGATGTATAAGTTAGCACTATGTAGATATATTACCACTAGTTTATATACAACAATACATATTTGAAATGATATGAATAAGATAAAAAACAAACTTCCATGGGGATTGGCCATAGGTACGTTAGGCGTAACAATTGCGGGCGCATTTAATGGCACAGCACTATTAGGAGTGACAAGCGTAACTTGCGGGGCACTAGCATTAGTGACCGCACTTCTTGCAAGACAACAAATAGAAAAGAAGAAACTTAGACCAGAGTTAGCAATGGGGCTAAAATAGCTTATATTTCTATAGATATACACTGAGTTAAATACCCTTCATAGTTTTTTATTAGTATAATAACTGTGATAACATGCACGTTCCTTCCCATGGACTTCAGTTGATAGACTGCATATAAAAGAGAACAATTCAAAGTTAAAAGGCCGCAACAACTATGTGTATTTAAAATATCAACAAAGAGTGTTATCATATGTACATTGTTTTTATCATGCTGATTTGGTATTGAGCAACCATGGTTAGCACTATGTAACAGTTGTTGGCATTATTTATATATAAGATGTGTCTTCCTGTCTAGTCATGGCATTAGAACAGGAAAGTAAATTCGAATTGAATTTGGAGCTGGGTGAGAGCTATATTTATGGAACAGCTTTTACGTCTGATAATTCATATTCAATTAATATTCAGCAAGCAAGCAATAACCTTATTGTTCTTCCGTCAGATTTCGCCAATATCGAAGACTCACGTGAAGCAGTCGTTTCTTTTAACTTGCCGGGGCATAGCGACACAAATAAAATTTTTGTAAGATGTGAAGCAAAGAAAGGGCATGGAGATCTTATTGAGGTTTATCTGAGTCAGGATACTGACCTTTTCACCCTTTCAAATCACCTGCCAGTGGAAATGACTTTACGTATAGCACAGTCCACATCGACGTAACAAAATTGGATTGATAGCAGATAGCTATTGGAGATAGATAGATTATGCAAAATTACGCAGATATGTATAATAATAATATCGATCGACCTGTGGAGAAAACTATGGTGAAAGTATTAGTAACCGGCGCGAGTGGTTTTATTGGTAGCCGCGTATTATCCAAATTATTATCTGTTTACATCCCTCATAATGTATCTAACAATAACTATAAAATCTTGTGCCTGACTAGAAACAAAGAATCTTTGCGAGCCCGCTACGAAAAATATAATGGGGCCGTAGAGATAGTTGAGGCAGACGTACAAGACTATTCCCAACTTGTGAAAGTCATGAACGGAGTAAATATTGCATTTTATCTTATCCATTCAATGGAAGGTTCTTCAAAAGAATGGAAAAAATTTTCACAAAGAGATAGACTTGCTGCACAAAATTTCGCTAAGGCCGCGACAGAGTGTAGCGTTGATAGGATCATATACTTAGGGGGATTGATTCATGAAGAAGGCACAGAAGGAAATAATGAGGGGTTATTATCGGACCACATGCGCAGCAGAAAAGAAGTTGGTGATATATTAAGGACGTCTAATGCTAGAGTAACGATTTTCCGTGCAGCGGTAATCTTAGGCCATGGTGGAGGATCATTTCAGATGTTAGAATACCTTGTTAAAAGGTTGCCGCTCATGGTATGTCCAAAATGGGTCTTGACAAAATCGCAACCAATATCAGTAGATGACGTCGTTGAATATCTCGTTAGGTCTATCGATGTAAATGAAACCGAGGGCAAGGATTTTGATATTGGTGGTACAGAGGTTCTTACATATCTTCAGATGATGAAACGTTATGCAACGATGCTCAAGAAACATATCAAAATAATTATCATACCTTTTCTTACCCCAAGACTATCATCCTACTGGGTTGACCTTATTACCCCTGTAAAGGCTTCGTTAGCAAGACCATTAATAGATAGCCTAAAACACGAGGCTACAGTAAGAGATGAAACAATAAAAAAAATAATTCCTTTGAAGTTAAAAACATTTGAAGAAGCAATCAGGACTGCGGAGAAAGAAGAACAAGAAGAAGAACAGCAAGTAAAAAGAAAAACATCAGGACGAAGACAGCGAACATCACATACATTGAATAACAAACTTCTCATTATTTCCTTATTTGCACTGGCTGCAATAGGTTCGACTTACTATATGCTAGATGCTAGACCAGAAGTTTTCCATGCTAATTGGTTAACTCTAAGTGCATTATGGTATCTTTCTATTGCATTTTCGCTGTTTTTTTGCTTTAACGGAGCAAGACTTGGAGCGTTTACTGCAGGTGTAATTGGTTGGATAACTCTTATTTTTTGGCTCATTGATAATATATACACTGTTTCAGGCAAATCATTGATCACTACATCCCCTAATCTAATGATGACACTCCGAAATTTTATTGGTGCGGGTATAGCAGCGTCAGTCGTAATAGCTTCACATAATGTATATCATAAAATAAGAGTAAATGGTATTTGAGCTATTTTATTTTTCCCTATAAATTTAGTTAGGCACTATATTGGGTTCTAGGCACGTGTTTATATAGCATGTTCGTAAGGAATAGGTATGGAAAGTTTGACAAAAACAAATGTTACAGCAAATTCACGTAGACAATTTATACTCTATTGTTCGCTTGCAGGTTTTATCAGCGCATGGGCCATTTCTGGCTTTCTAGTTATAGTAGATGTTATATCTGGCACTCCTGCTGGAACATTTTTTGCTGTCATTGGAGTGTCGTTAGGATTTGATGATCCTGTATCAGCACAGTATATTGGCTTTGCACTACATATAATGACTGGAATGGTTGCAGGTAATATATTTGGACAAATTTCATTATTCTGGTCAAAGATAGCACCTTACAACTCAAGGGAAGGTGTTGTTAGAGGAATGGTTGTAGGTATAGCATTATGGACAGTGTTATTTGTTCCACTTGCAACGTTTGCAATACAACCACGACTTAATTCCTTTGCATATTCAGCACCCAATCAATATATCTACAATATAGCTGGTCATTTCAAGGAGTTATATGCAGTTGTTATAGGTGGTTCGCTTGTGTTTCATCTTATATATGGTGCTTTGATTGGCTTTATTTCCGGAAGAATGACTGAAATAGTTGTATTTGTAAAGACTAATAAGATAATGCAATAGTAGCAAAGTGATTTATTTTTATTTGTTTATTTCTAATGAATACTAGATGTTAGCACCAGGAGTCCAACGTACCATTGATTTGATATATGTGTCACGAGATT
>JBJMFM010000141.1:0-7069 GCA_045808425.1 Nitrososphaeraceae archaeon
TTTCTGATGCACAAGACCAGTCAGAAGAAACAAAAAGAGAAGACGATAATATTGGTCAGTAAGGGCAGTAACAATAACTATAGGTATTCATAATAAGTTCTTGGATATGGTCTCCACTAGTGTGTCATAATGGTGCTATTAATAAAGATCATTTACACATATGCACATTTTTCATTTCATCTTAGTATCTCATTTTCATTTTGTTTTAGTAATTGATTTATGAAAAAAGAACGACGCTTTCCAAAGCGTTTATTATCTTCATTATCTATTTTGGAATAAATAATGACAACAAAAATTTTTTGTAAATTTACCAGTCAAAGATCTCGATAAGACAGTAGAGTTCTTTACCAAACTTGGTTTTAAATTTAATCCGCAGTTTACTGATGAGAATGCAACATGTATGATTATCGGTGATGATATATTCGTCATGCTCTTAGTTGAGAAGTTTTTTAAAACATTTACAAAAAATGAAATCTGCGATACTTCAAAAAATACAGAAGTACTTTTAGCATTATCTGCTGATAGTAGAGAAAAGGTAGATCAGATGATAAAAAAGCTATAGAATCTGGAGGAAGTGAATATAGGGAGCCCCAGGATCATGGATGGATGTATGGACGTAGTTTTCAAGATATAGATTGGCATATTTGGGAAATAATATACATGGATGAAAGTGCAATGAAGAAATGACAAAAAATACTAACTAATGGTAAGAGTAAAAGAAACTCTTATTGTCATATGGGATAGAACCAGATTTATAGATTAGATATACATATGTGTCTATGAGCCGTAATGAAGATTTAGAGGAGAAGAAATTATTAGGATCTGGGGGTTATGCTTTTGCCAAACTAACAGAGCAAGAAGAAATTAAGCCAGTCTTGGAGTTCCTCAAATATTTCTAGGTAATGTAGGAAGGTTAAATGAAGATAGATTTACTAAATATTATTGCAATAAATGCACAAAAGAATATCCTGGTTCTCCAACAGTTAGCTATGAAAATCCAAATGAAGAATTAGGAGAAGGTGTTTTCCTTATTGAAAAAGGAGAATACAGTTGTAGGATATGCAATAACACAATAGCACTTTATCGTAAATTCGATAAATAACTAGCTAATTAATAGCAATAGCAATATCTTACAAAATCCAACTTTGTTGATGTTATCGTTATATCGCTATCCTCTTCAAGCACTGCAAAGAATGATGGTGTCTTAATAAAAATATGGAAAGTAGTCAAAAATGAGTTCTTGAAGTTAAAAACCTTTTTGTGATGAAGTGCTCCTAATTAAGGAGGATGGAAGCCTTCATTTTATGCTACAAAAGTGATATCATCGTCCCACAGATTATCCATAACGAATATAATTGTCCTTCCAAGTTTATCGTCATCAATATTATTATTATATTATATGAAATAGGCGCATTAAAAATAAGAATGCTACCTTCTATAACTTCTTACATGCGATCTAGAGCAATAACCACAGTAATCATTAGTAGATGGTCTTTTATGGCATATGCATTCACATCTAGTGCCAAATCCTGATGAAAACTTTTTTCTCATATACTTTATAGTTATGTCACATTACATGTATATTTAAATCACCATCAATTTCTAAGGACAAATCTTACATTTCCTTTAGAGTATAGAAGTAGAGTTAACAACACATTTTGATGGAATAATAATAATGTGTAATGTGAACTTACACCAATAAAATAATAATAATACTCTTTCTTCCTTTGATGGCATAAAGTGTTCATCTAGTTCGTCTAATTTTTCCATATAACCATTGTCCTTCTGGGAACCAGAAAAAGAGGAAGAAAAAGAGGATTCATTTCTAATTTTTTGTAAAAGCAAAAGAACTTGTTCAGTTGTAGCACATTCTTTTACGTCAACTGTGTTTTACATTAGTTCTGAACCGTGTTCTTTTTTTCATTAGAGTTATAGATAATAGTTCAAACCCTTCATCTTTTATCAAATACGCTTGTTTTTGCCCATTATATAAAATAAGATCAAAATCAACCAATAAAGCAAGAACTTTTTTAATGTATTAGCAGACAATGGTATCAAATGCATCACGTCATGAAATCTAACTCCATTAACACATGATAACAGGAATACGTTATACAATGACTATTTCAAGTATAAGTGAGCTTAAACTTGTCTTATTAAAATCATCGGAAGCCAATTTTTTATTTCCTGGTTACTGCTTTTTTATTTTGGTGTTGTTGTTGCTGTTGCTGATGAAGATGCACACGTTGCCTCAGCTTCCTGAGTTGTTCGGATAAATTTGGTCGTGTAAATGCTGAATTACTAGTTGTGTGACAGAATCTTAAACTAAATGTAATAGTTGTAGAAAAAAATTATTAAAGCAGTAGTTTTTTGATATGTATAAAATATATCCATATTTAGTTTCATTAACGATAGTATTTATGGCTAGTAAGCCCATTTTTTCATCTCACAAGTTTTTCCGAATTATTGTTATTAGTACAGAAAAAATATAAAACTCTATCTGATTTTATTTTTATACCTTGTAATGCTTAATGAAATATAGAATACTGCCTTGGCCAAAAGCAATAGTTTCAGACTCAAAGAGCTGATTCCTCTAATAGTTATTGTATCTGTAATATTGGCAGTTGGGATAACCTTGATTTCAACCAAGCTTACACCTGAACAAACCATATCAAAATATAATCCTATGTCTGAACAGTCGATAAAAAATGATCTTAGAGTACTAAAAACACCTACTCCTGGAGATAATACCTTCGCATATGCTATAAATCAAGCTGCAGCAAAAGGCGTGCAGGTAGCACAGAATGACACAGCGGTAAAGCAGATACTCGCTGGACAAAAAGGAAGAGCATTGACAATAGCTGGAGTTCAGCCTACTCTTCTACAAGACAAGAGTGGAAAAGTTAGTTACAGCCCTGTTGGTCAGGTCATAATTACATCTAATTGGCAGTATGTTGATGGGAAATTCTACTCGAATCCTGCAAATTTCAATGAAATTTCGAATAAGACAGGCGAGTCTCACCAGCACATCTGGAATGTATTTGTGGATCTCAGTAAAGGCGGAGTTACAGGCATATCGGAAGAGCCTGAGAGAGTTATGAAAGAGAACTTGCAGCCAAATTTTATATTTTCTGGAATGAATATGTTTATGCCAGATACAGTTAAGGTAAGACCCGGCTCAGTATTAACCTGGTTTAATAATTCTAACCTTCCCCATAATGTAGTCGGTATTTACTACAAAAATACAACTGGCTCCTCTTCTATTCCCGTATCAGTAGACAGCGGTATTATACAACCTAATGAGTCTTGGAGATACAACTTTAATGGTAATGGAATTTTTGACTATCGCTGTACAATACATTCAGCAGATGGAATGAAAGGCACGATCGTAGTTTCGTAATCTCTACAGTATTGATGGTTTTTGGAGTAAGCAATGTATAATCAGCAACTTCAGTATTCATTCATGAAAATGAGAATTATTTATCTGTTCATTTCAACTAAATTTCATTAGTTGACTGCTGTTATAATAGATAATTCGCTGCTGTAATACGTCTTACATTTAGTTCCAAATTCATTAGATGAGATCTTTCTTCTATTTTTCCTTATCTATCATCTGATCCAGACGTGGTATTGCTTGATAGTTCTATTATCTCACCAAATGTTTTACCATTTCAATACTAACTCTAAGAACTGGTTCATTTGATGTTTGATTTCTCTCCCACCAGCTAACATAGACATTACTACCTAACGCGTTGCTTAGATTTGTTTTGTTATCGAATGTTTTACCGCTGTCTTGATGCTTTGAATATTACATCATCGTTACTTCCTGTCTTGTTATCCCACTATACAATGTAGAGATTGCCGCTTGATGTAGCAATTGGGGCTTGTCGTTCAGTAGCAAGATGAGTCCTTGCAAAATTTGATGGGTAGAATGCCTTTCCATATGCTAACTGAACTATTGTTGAGATGGCAGCAGCAATTGCTGTTATGGCTGTGATACAAGAAGCAAGAAGCAAGAAGCAAGAAGCAAGAAGAAATACTGCCATTAGAGATCCTAGTGTATGTCTACTCGTATTATCACCAATTTCAAATATGTATAATGGGTCTATATAAGATTGGGGCTCTATGAATGCCACGATAGTTGACAGATAGAAGTTATTTCCTGACTATAAATGATCTCAGAAAACCTAATATATATCATCTCGCCAGTTTCCTCTTCTTGTTTTTTTCTAGCTGATCTTTGTCTTCATCATGATCAGGTTCGTTTGATTCTTCTTTGTCTTTTTCAGTCCTACTGCCAGACGATGGCTTCATATTCTCTTTTGATTTCTGATATACAAACCTGATGGCATCATCGATCACAGTAGCACTCGTTAATAGATCAAGCTTCATAGAATAACACTCGTTAGCTAAATGCAATGCCTGTATCTTTTTTGTCTTCTATAGTTTGTTCTGTACTCCATGCTTCTCTTGTGATTGCCTTTAGTCAAATTATGCATATCTCCATATAGAAAATTTGGTGTTATAAAACACATCTATTAATCTTATACTGAGCGATTTAATAAAATAGTTATCAAACCTTAACAATTAATCCTTATTTACATTTTCAGAACACATGATTAATATAATGATGATGATGTTGTGCCCTAAATTATTACTAAATAGAACAGTAACAATATTTATTTTGAGTGCTTTAGTATCGTTGCCATATTTATCCCACTCCTATTTTCCTAATCAATATGCAATGGGGGCTCATTCATCGTCATCATTGCATAAGACTACAAGAGAAGGTACAATACAGATCTGCTGTTCTTGGGGTGACCAGATTACCGATGGAATATTAACATATAAAATAGTTGACAGTAGTAATTCACAAGTTGTAAATGTTGTGCACCAAGCCATACATGAATGGAATTCAAAAGTTTCGAATATAAAACTTCAAGAAAGTACGGCTAACAATACATCTGCAGATATAGATATAAAGCTAAGTTCTAAAGCACCGCAGGTTATTCATGCTACTGGTACTATAGGTGGTCATGCATTAATAGCCGGAAAAAATACTAAATTGGTACAACCCGGAGAAACGGTCATTAGCGTCGATTCCAACCGTCTTATAGCTCATGTAGATATAACCATATCTACGATGGCTCTTGGAAATTCAATTAGCTCATATGAATTAGAGTCAATAGCAAAACATGAAATTGGCCATGCTTATGGAATTGGACATACAGACTTTGGTAGTGATATTATGTCTCCAATTCTTACCGGTAGAACAGATACTAGGATATCTACATGTGATATTAATGCAGTAATTCAAGCCAACATATGGAAAACAACACAAATAACAGGATACCATAGTGATAAGAATGTTGACTCATATCAGCCACCTGTAGATTTTATAAAATGTAAATAGGCAATATACTCAATGGTGAAGCCAAATAAAGCATATGTATGGATAGATGGATAGATATACTCTTAGACAGTCAAATGTGCTAGATTTTATCATATAGCATAATCTTATATGTTACTAATTTCTTTTTTAAATGTAATTAAAAAACATTTGGTTCGTCGTTTGGTTTATTTCTTCAGTCTTCTCTTCTTGCTTTTCATTATCTTGAATTCTTTCGTTATGTTTAGATTTGTTTAATACAAACCTAATAGTAGGTAGTTCAAGTTTCATTGAATAACATCCTTTAGCCAATGACAATGCCTGTATCTTTTCTCTTTTGTCTTCTGTGCTTGTGCTGTATCCCATGCTTCTCTTCAAATATTGACATTAGTAGAATGATATATTTCTGTATTTTTATGTTTGAATACTACAGGTCTGACAACTCCTGTGTATTTAAGTGCAGCTAAATTTCGTTGCTACTGGAAATATCTGTTTCATGTCTAATCCAAATAGAGGATATTGAACCGTAAACCCAAAATCAGAACTTTGATATATTAAAATTTCAAGGATGGTCTATGGACGCATTACCATTAGATCTGCATTGGTTTGCGATGTTTGTGGCGAAAATCAAAATATTCCATAAATACATAGTAGCGCTTGCTGAGCACTACAGCCATGATAAACTGTTTTCTTTTTATAATCTAGTGTTGATACTTCTCTATAAGGAAGAGGTGTATCTGCATTCATTCTAGTAACGATTCAACTAAGTTTTCCCATTTTGTAGATACCTGTGAAAAAATACGAACAACTACTAGTAAAAATATGAAAGTAGATATCATTTCTGAATATCTTTTTTCATTAAATGATGATGAATCTTTACCTATTGCTGTTCTGTTCTTCTCTAATAGAATATTCCCACAAGGTTCAAAATTTGTGATGAACATAGGATTTAGTACAATAATACAAGTACTTTCCGAAATAGCTACTCTAGATTCAAATCAAATTCAAAAGATCTACTTACAATATGGAGATATGGGTGCATTATCTGAGTATGCGGTATCAAAAAAGAACATGGTTTCACTTTTCCAACAACAACCTTTAACGTTATTATCCATATATGATCGACTTAAGGAAATTGCAGATACTATAGGCTCTGGCTCTAGTAAAGATAAGAAAAACATCTTGAAAGGACTACTTATCGACAGCTCACCGCTTGAAGCAAAATATCTGATAAAAATCATAAACGGAGAAATGAGGATTGGTTTGACAGAAGGTCTGGTTGAAATTGCAATATCAAAAGTATTTCGCCAAGATCTTAAACATATTAGAGATGCGATGCTCATTTCAGGAGATATTTCCCAGCTAGTGCTGTTGGCCAAGAGAAACTTACTGCATACTGCGCTAATCAAACCACTTATACCTATGAGTTATATGTTAGCAGATGTGATGTTCACAGCAGAAGAGATAATCGACTATTATCAAAAACCTTTGGTTTGTGAATTCAAATATGATGGTATACGAGCACAAATGCATAAGTCTGGACAACAAATTAGACTATTTTCTCGTAAGCTTTCCGACGTTACAAATGCATTTCCTGAATTAGCTAATGCTGCAGTGGATGTGAAACTGTTGTCATCAACATCAACATCATTGTCAGATATAGATTTTGTTTTGGATGGA
>JBJMFM010000142.1:0-23829 GCA_045808425.1 Nitrososphaeraceae archaeon
GGTATGGAGCGTAATCACCCAGCGTACAACGCAGACTTTGACTGATTTTAGGTTCTGTTGAATATGTGAATTGTTCTAATTAGTACTTATATAGGCGACGGCTTTAGGTTTTAATTATTGCTAAAAGTTATTTATTCCATATTGTATGTTAAATAACTTCAGAAAGAAAGAGAGAAAATGGTGATGTATTGAAAAATGGTATATGAGAAACTGGCTCAGTATGGCCCTCTTCCAATAAGGATCCTAGCTGGAATTGCATTTATAATTCATGGTTTACCTAAGCTTTCCAACATATCAGGTACAGAGCACTTTTTTTCAAGCATGATTGGATTGCCAGCTGCAATGGCTCTTCCCATAGGATTGCTAGAAGTAATAGGTGGTATCGCTTTGCTCATAGGAGTTTTGACTAGAGTAGCTTCTATTTTCTTTATAATAGAAATGATTGGTTCTACAATTGCTGCCAAACTATCAAGAGGCTTTGTTGGCGGATATGAACTCGATTTGTTATTGATGGCAATATCAATTAGCCTTTTGCTTACAGGTCCTGGAAGAATATCTATTGAGTGGAATGTATTGAAAAGAGAATTATTTCCAAAAGGTAAGCAAGCAGTATTACAACACGTACAGAAGCTACAAAAGTAATCCTTCTATGAGAGAAAATTTGCAGTAATGCGTAACAAATTAGGTGAACATCAGCCTTGGACATGACAACATTCTATTCTGCACATGTCAGATATGGGTTTCATGTGTTGGACTGTATGTATGAATGCTGCTATAATCCAATTCGCCATTACTATTGGAAAAGAACTAACTACTCACCATGCAGCTTATTACAAGCTTGATAGTTATTTTATGGATGGCAGAACTTGGCTTAGTTGACTATTTTGTTATGGGAGAAGCAGTTGGAATAGTTGCCACATTATTTGTGGCGTTTTATTTTTCAAGAAAACAAATGCAAAAGCTTTCAATTGATATAGAAACAAAAGTTCTAAGTGATTTGGATGAAAAAATGCACAGCCTTACTCAAATGGCAGTTGAAAGGCCACAGCTAATAAGAATAGTTAGCAATGTTGAGTCAGACCTGACAGAAGAGATAGCATTTACATATCATCTTTTGCATACCTTTGCGCATACATATCATATGTACCAAAGAAAAGTAGTAAGTGACAATGAATGGACTGGATGGCTACGTATGATGAGGAGTTGTTTTGAGCAGGCTAAGGTAAGGGAATATTGGGAAGGTGGCCTTGAATTAGAGAAATGGTTCGACCCTGCATTTGAAGACTTTATCAATAACGAAGTAGTTCGGAAGACAAGTCCAAAGCAGAAAATCTAGTAAGACAATCAAGTACGAGGATGCTCAGGTAGGATAGTACCAAGTCATGAATCTGACAGCTTTATGAGTGGTTATACCGCAGATGCTATACCGTGTCATCATAACTCAAATGCAATACAGCAACAAATACAAGCTGAGCAATCGCTGCAATAATTTTCTATTGGTTTTACATTCTTTTTATACTTAGTTTTTTCAAAATAGTATAATCGTCATAGTTTCATGTGGACGAATTTTAGGACATTTTTGCAGCAGACAGAGTCAAACGCTGTTTTTTACCTGAAACGGCGGGTCTAAGTATGTATGCCGCATTTTGGCTGCGAGCTAAAGAAGTTAAACAAAGGAGAAAAATATATGAGAATGTTATCGAACAGGAGGAAACAAGTCAACAGCTTAAAGAGAAATTCAAGCCACTGTGGCCAAAGATTAAGGATAAATCAAGTGATGAAGCAGTAAACATGGTCTTTTCCTTATAAAGCAGTTAGGTGCCATAGGAACATCAATACTGATACACCTGATTTCTGAATATTCAAAACATACGAAATATCCTTAAATACTTTTCATTAACACCTTATTTTTAGTATAGTAGCTAAAAAAATACGATTTAAATTAAATATACATTTTGTTCTAGTTCCTTATGCAGTGTTAAGCGATAATAATAATGCCTTTGCCTTTTCCCTATTGATATTCACATTTGCCATTACCATAATCATAATTATTTTTAGAATTAGAAAGGTTATGCAAGGAACAAAAGTAAGTGTAAAAAAGACAATTATTTTTTCTGCTTATTACCTCGCTATCGCTTCTTTCCTGGTTTACAACTCTTTCTTGATTGGTAGTGTACCCTTTGCATATGCTGTTCCTTATTCTGCTATTGCTGTAGCCTCAGGATATGGTTCATATAAATATTCAAAAAGAATTCTTTCCTTCTGGAAATTATCTACTAAAGGTGATGAAAACTCTTCTTCTACTATTTATTCAAAAGGAGGATTGGCTATTTATCTGCTATATATTGTAGCATTAATCGTACGTAGTGCAATTAACTTTATCTTTATTGGTTCAGAAAAATTTTATTTTAACAACCAGGAAGCAATACTAGAAAATGGTAGTAGTGCTATTCTTATTATGCCGCCACTAGTTCACACAGATTCAGCGACAACGATATTGGCTTTTACAGCTACCGACTTCCTTCTTATGGTTGGTGCTGGTCTGCTTATAGGAAGAAATGCAAGAGTTCTAAAATATTATTATCAAGACAAAAAAAGAGCAATGTATGAAAAAAAGTAATACCACTATTATTATTACTGCTGTGGTGTGTATCTTTTCAACTCGAATTTGGGATTGCCTAACATATATGCTACCGTCCTCTCTTTCTTTGATTCCAAAAACCAGAAGTGCTACGCATTAGCAGCAGTTTTTTGTACTCGTATGCAAGAAACGACTCTAATCTTTATGCATGCTAATTCTCAACCAACTACCAAAGCAGCTACAATGGCTATTGGGATTAAAGAAAATAATATATCTACGCTAAGAAAATATTTGCCATTTAATATAGACTTTTATGCTAAAAAATAGACTATAATTGCACTAAATGGTTACAAACCCGCGAAAATTACTAATAAGAAATATAAAACACATAAATGATAGATATATACTATGCCCTTAGTAGATATTGCAAGGAAAATATGTGATGATGTAATATCTACTGATGATGCTATACTTGCAACTTCTGTGATGGACATGAAAGGAAATATTGTAGCATCTCAATCTAAACAGACATTTAGGGATAACTTTGAAGTAACCATAGACGATAGAAAGAATTCTGGAACTTGGGCAATAGTAATTTTAGGAATGTGTGAGCGATTCAAGCACGTCTTTGGTAGCAGTGAGGCTATAATCAATATTCATAAAAGCTGTAAAACTATGCTAATCCCTATACGCTCACGTCAAATATTAATAGGACTTGTAGTTCAGCGTTCGGCAAACGCTGAAGACTTTATAGCTAATAAAGTTAGGATACTATTAGAAGGGTTAGAAGAAATAAGAGATAATATTGCAGTTCGCAATGGTACAGCAGCAGTTTTTTAATCTCTCTTTTTATGTCGAATATATTGTATATCCTAGGTGGCTGGATTTTGTAAGACATGATGAGTTATCTCTCGCTGAATATATAGAAATATTTTATTTTTCTGTATAGTTTGTCTGAACACCCTGAATTTTCCATTTTGGATAAGACATTTTCATTTTTTATAAGCTAAAACAACATCCAATTAAAATTAATAAAGTTAGTGAAAGTTCTTTATACCCATATATTTTCTATAGGTTATGATTGTAATTGAGGTTATCTAATAATAGAACGAAAGAAAGTTGTGAACATTTTGCTGATATAGATGAGAGCAAAGTTTCTCCTAAAACGTCCGGTTGTGAAGAATGCGAAAAAGAACAAACTGACTGGGTTGCATTGCGCATGTGTTTAATTTGTGGTCACGTTGGATGCTGCGATTCTTCTATTGGTCTTCATGCTACAAAACACTTTGAGCATACTGGTCACCCAGTAATGATAGCATTACCAAATAAATCATGGAAATGGTGCTATGTACATAAACAATACTCGTAGATATGGCCTATAGCTAATTGAAGTACATTATTTACAACGAATAGATATCATCATAAGAACATGATTATCTGAGCCTTATATGTGTCCATCAATATCATTATATAACTGATTTTAATAGTCTCAAGGTTAAGAATTTATGAAAATTAACTCAGGAAAACTGGCGCTATTATTTGCTTTTGGAATCCTACTTTTTGCTCTTTGGACTAATGTTGCTGCATATGCGCAAAATAGAACTGCTGCGGCAGTAAATATTACATATTCATCATCTTCATCTTCTTCTCCAAAACCACCCTCATCGTTACAACAACATATGTCAAAAGTAAAAATTACATTACCTACTAGGGGTCAACAAGTACCAGTAGGAAAAGACCTTACAGTATCTGGAACATCTATAGATAATGCAACAGCTAAGTGTGAAGTATCTGTTATTGTAAATAATGTAAAGCCATATCAACCAGCTATTAGTACTGTGGGACCTGGTAGAACTGGTGGAGCAGCTGATTATTCAAAATGGAAGTTCGACATTACGTCTAAATACACTACAATTAAACCAGGTGAGAATAGAATTACAGCTAAATATGACTGTAAAGATAATCCTGCTTCGAAATCCTTTTCTAGTGTGAATGTTACTGGAGTAAAGCAGTAGCGGCAATTAATATCTAATCTTCTTCTTACTCTTCTTTTTCAAAGAAAGGTCTAAACTGCACATCAAAACCTGGTTCTGTTAGCTTATCGGACTCTTGACAAAGGTGTTAACCATGATGTATCCATATAATAATCTTGTATCATCGTCCGTATGTACTGTTTGACTTTGACCCATACTGCTGCAAAATCAACGAAAGCATCCATTAACATCATTACATCTATTTTCTATTTTTCCTACTTATTCACCAAATCGCTTAACCGCTTGATGATTGCACGAAAATTGTGGCTAATTATGGTCACGGATATTTAGATAACCGTACCACAATCAATAAAGGTTAGTAATTATTAGAATCTAATCCAAATTACACAACAGTTTAATCACATTCATTGTGATTGGATACTTACCATTGTGTTATAGCAAATTTTTCCTAATGTTGGTCTGGAGAGTTAAAATATCCTCTGCAATATCGATATATGATAACTAACATATGGTCACGACGGACATTATGAAAAGGCAGACCTTGCTCTTTATTGTTGTAGTAGCCACTATCGTCATTATGCTAGTCAATCCATATACCGCTCAATTCTCTACTGCCGCTCGTAGTCACCATATTCACAGCCAGATGAAGGCTTCTAAAGGATTATCTGGAAGCAGTACCAGCAACAGCAATAACAAGTTGTCATCTTCATCATCTTCTCGTTCTCCTACCCCTACGCAATCTATTATTAGCAGTAATAATAACGACGGTAAGTTTGTAATTATAAATTTTGATGACTCACATGAAAGCGATTATACATATGCCAAGCCAATACTAGACAAATATGGATTTAAAGCAACATTCTTTGAAGTGTGCAATTGGGTAAAAGCAGGATATCATGAATCAGATATATCAACCACCTGGCAACAGATAGCAGCGCTGCAACAAGATGGTATGGATATACAAGCACATACCATGACACATCCGAATTTAAATGATTTGTCACAGGCAGATTTGGATTATGAAATAGGTCAGTCAAAACAATGTTTGGAAAATCATGGATTCAATCCAACAATTTTTGCATATCCTAATGGCAAAGGAGGTGATAATCCAAAAGTTGTAAATACAGTTGCTAAATACTATGATTTAGCCAGAACTGATAGCAAATCTGCACTTACCTTTTTGCACTGTGATAATGAGCAGCAGACAGATTGTAGAACGCTTTTTAGTGATGGAACGCTAACTCCTTCGAATAGGTATTCTATCAATAGCTGGGCACATAAGCACATTGAAACTGGCTGCTTTAGTACCAGTACTACTGGTGAGAATGCTGGCACTTGCAGTATTGTTCGCCAGGAGTATAACAACGCTCAGATGTTTAACAAATTCGTTACAGCTGTTAATAGCCAGGATATTTATAACAAGGAAGGAATAGTAAGAGCAATCCCTGTAATTGTCTATCATATTATTGTTAATTATCCTGATTTAAGCGATAGCAACAGACCGATTGATACAACATTGAATTTGTTTGATGCCGAAATGAGATATCTGTATGATAATGGATTTAAAGTCTTAACTATGGCTGACCTAAGGTATGATGAAAATAGCCAAAGTCTGTACATAAAGGGTACCTAATAACTTGAACCAGTATACGCTGGTTATATGTGACCTAAAAATTCCCAAATATTCATTTTACAAGTCCAAAACTAGATTATACTCCTTTGGCTGCATTTTCCACTCTTTGTATTTAAGACCATTACAATATTTCGAATAACTTTTGTACAACGGACAGGATATGAGGGATAGATTTATTGTCCTATCATGTCAGATTTATTTTATCTTATCTTTTTAGTATCTTTTTTCTTAGCGCCATTATTAATGCCTCTATAGACTTGTCTGTACCTACAAATATAAGAGAAACTCCAACTCCTAATAAAATACCACCTACTACGTCTAGCGGATAGTGACCTCCTACGTATACTCTAGATATACATACAAGAGCTGCCTCTACAGTCAAAGCTAATGATACCACAAGCTTTCTTGGTGTATTGTTGAACAGCAGCAAAGCACCGGTTGCTCCTGCAGATACAATTAATGCATGTCCAGAAGGAAAAGCAAACTCAGAGTCTGCTGCAATTAAATAGTCTGATTTTGGTATTATGGGTCTAGGTCTTGCAACTGCGTCCTTTGCTATTACTCCTATGGGTATGAGAACTATCATGGATATTGCAATAACTATGGCGGTCTTTTTGCCTGTCCAGCCACCTAATGCAAACAAGAGTATAATTGCAATGGGCCAAAATACTTCTCTTCCGTAATTTGTTAGCAAAATCATTAATTGGTTAAGCACTTTGGAGTGAGAATTGTTTATGTCCAGAAAGGATATCGAGTCTGCTCTTACGATTGGTGAAGAATAGCCGTTATTGTTGCTACCATTAAACTTGATTTTTGGCGAAACCAATATGGAAAGTATAACGAACAAAGAAAGTATAATCGCAGATGCAACAAAATATTTCTTCAACCTAAACAAAGAGCCTTTTAGAGTCGATATTTATAAATGATAATAATATTTTGTATATTTGATAATGAGACTCTAGATTGGTTCAAGAATCAATTTGATAATGTCAAGCATACGAAATGAAACGGGACAAGACTGAAGGGTTCAGGTATTATTACTTCACATGATATTGCACTAGTTATGGATTGGACCGGGCAAATTGTAATTGACCCCGGCCCAATTCGGTAGTCCATGTCGCAATAAACTGAACTAACTTGTTTGTTAATATCTCCAAATGCTTTTACACTTTTGTAATAAATGAAATAGGCGAGAGTTATTACAGAAATGAAGAGAAAAAAAACAATAATATGACTTTTTATTTAGTTGTAGTATGATGGCTGCATACTAATAGCCATATTTACTATTATTTGCTATGTAAAGCTTACAAAAAAGCGTAATACTCAGCCACAATAAAACAAAAATTAATACATTATTATATTTTTTGAATTTATCGCTTAATGATGACTAAATTTTTATATAGATGTTAGATTGTAAATGGATTATTACTATTATTTATTTATTTATCTCAAAATATTAAATGACCTTCATGATTTACAACAGAGGCATTGCTAAAAGTAATGCACTGAAAAATCTTACTCAGAATAGATAATGGTTAATTTATAAAAATATCTTCCAAATATATTTTCCAGTGTCTTTTTATCTCTTTTTGACCAGATTGGTTTAGATCAGGTCATATTTGCAAACTATAATCCTCTACAATGAGCATGAGGTAATACAAGGCGGGAATAAGGAAGATATCAGGAGAGGGTATAATTTATGGATTGACATTACTGATCCTTCTCCTCCAGAAATTCTTGCTATTCAAAAGAACTTTGACCTTGATACCAAGACATTAGAAACTTACATGCATAAATCAAAAAAGCCACAAGTTCGTGTGTTAGATGGCTACACTTTTACCTTAATACTTGATTTGAGGTACAAATCATTTGGAACGTTAATGATTGAGCCTGTGTATCTTTTCTGTGGAAGAGGATGGCTTATTACTATTCATTCCTCTGAAGTTGACTTGATGATAAATACTCATACATTATTTGAGCAGAAAAATAAAAAAATTATGGAGGCAACAGTAGATGCTCTATATTATAGCATAATAACCGAAATTATTAGCAGATATGAGCTGCTTTTAACTTCAATAGAATTAACTATTACTGACTTTGAGCAAAAATCACTGCATAAAAAAGCATCAAAGAAAATGCTTGACTCGTTGGATACATTGACAAAACAGATAATAATATTGAGAAGACACTTTTGGCATGCAAGAGATATAACAAATTTTCTTACTCACATGGAAAAAGATAGAGAAGAAGTGAAATATTTGCGAATAGCGTACGATGATATTAGCCAGCTAATAGAACTTGTAGAATCGTTTCGTGATACCATTAACTCGACTCGTGACCTGTATATGGCCAATGTATCTTTGCAAATGAATGATACAATGAAGACTCTTACAATTTTCACAGTTATATTATTGCCATTAACTCTTATTGCAGGGGTATATGGTATGAATGGAGTTGATTTAACTAATCTTGGCAATATTTCCATAGGTTTTATGATAGTACTAGTTTTAATGATCGCAGTTGCGGCTTTTTTGTTCTGGTATTTTAAGAAAAAACAGTGGATAATGGCCAATGAAGAAGAAGTAGAAAAAGAAAGAAGTAGAAAAGGATAGATTAATTTTTCATAATTTTACTTTTACTTTTGTTTTTGTTGTTATTGTTAGTATGCCATGCTTGTTATTTCATATTCAGTTCTTTCCTTATCAGTGCGATGTTCCAATTTGCAGAAGTGACATTCTTTCAAATTTGTTTTTATCTTCCTTGTTATGCTTCTGCTTCTATATTTTCTGAGGTTCCAATCTGTATTAGTAGAATTGAAAGAAGGTATCGTTTTTCTAACAGTATTATCTGCATTGCTTGCAGACTTTTCTATTTCTTCTGCTTCTTCCGGATAACCTTTGGTAGTGTTACTAATATTATTCTCCTCGTCTTGTACTTGTTCTTGTGCAAGACGATCCTCAAAATTTGAAAGAATGGACTCATGGTAATGACACTCTCTAATAGTCACGCATAATCGTTAACATTTCTACAAGGTCTATGATATCAGTTCACCGTAAAAATTCACAATAATTCTATGAACGTAATTCAATGAAATTATCCTTTTTTCGTGTTGCTAATTGTTCTGACCTTAAACTTTTGTCAATTTCTCTTTGTAACCAATCTTGGTAATATATCAACTTAGTTGTTATATATGGTTCTATTTGCTTTACACCTTCATAAGATTCTATTCTTGCCAATATCGAATCTACTGTAGGTATATTTGTACAAGACAGTACAGCAAAAATGAACTCATTTTGATTCATATTTAAAATAAATAATAAATATTGTTGCATTTCATAATATATTCTTTCAAGAATATTTTGGAAAAGAGATTTGTCTATGTCTATTACTACTGCAAATTCAATGTAACCAACTAGTTGTATAGAAGATATATTCCTGATAACACCAAACTCAACAATGTGGTTTTCTCTTAATTTTTCTAGACGTCTTGTTACAGTCTTAGTAGATAGTGAAGTTTCTCTTGCAATATCTTCAACTTGCATTCTAGGATTTGATAATAAGGATTTTATGATTTTAAAGTCAGAGCTATATATTTTCATAGATATTGCTTTATAGCTTACAAACCTGCTTTCTACAATCGATGGTTCTAGTAATTCCTTCATTAGTCTGATTTTATCTTCTGCTCCAGTTCTGATTGCTAAAGCACATATAGAAGCTCTTCCCATTTGTTTGGCATATACTTGTACATCTCCTATGAGATTCAACTTCTTTACAATATCGTCTTCTGAAATTCCTTTGTCAATATGTTTGATTGTCAAAAAACATTCCTTGTCATATCCAAGTAATACTGGATTTACTCTTACCACAAAGCTTTGTATTATACCCTTAGAACTCAATTTGTGGATTCTTTTCTTGACAGCATTTGGAGTTATCCCAACAGTAGAAGATATATTCCTATAAGAGATTCGACCATCTCTACTAAGTGAATTTATAATTTTTAAATCGGTTTTATCTATCAGTGTTTCGTTGATCTTATCTGATATAAGCCCGTCACCTTGAATTAATAAACCAAAGGAACTTTGGCTGAAGAATACGAATTACTGTATGATTCGAGAAATTTGCAGTGATATCCTGTAAGTCTGCATTAACACGCGTTAACGTGACAATTCTTAACTCGCTACAGTTCATTTTGAACAATACAAAATTTTATTATATAATCTTAATGACATCTTTGTCTCTAAATTGACAATTTCTTTCATTAATTATAAGTATTGTCAGATAAATTTTTACACACACCATAGCAGATCTCTTGTGATGTCATTTAATTAATTATACGGCTGTATGACATATTGGCTACCTATTGCTCTAATTTCGATATCATATCAGAAGCCATTAGACCTGCATATTGTATAAATGATCATTTCAGACCTTATAAAGATTGAGCATTGTTATCGCTAGACATTAAATTTGATTCATCTTTAATGTGTACTCTTCTCCAGTATACCTCTAGTCTTCCTTCCAGGTATAATTTTATGGCTTCTAGAAGTGTCTTACCCTCTAATGCACGTCCTTTCTCTTTTATAGTTTCCAGTGTATCTGATTCAGAAATCTTAAATGATTCTTGACAAATGATCGGGCCCTGATCAAGATCTTCAGTTACAAAATGAGCAGTGCAACCAACTATCTTTGCCCCTCTTTCATAAGCCTGCACATAGGCATATGCTCCAGGAAAGGCAGGTAAAAGTGACGGGTGAATATTGATAATTCTATTTGGATATCTCCAAACAAAATTTGGAGTCAAAACACGCATATATCTGGCAAGAACGATTACATCGATATTGTATTTTTCGATTAATTGCAGGATATTGGTTTCTGCCTCGAGCTGATCGATGTTACTCACAGTATAAAATGGTATCCCAGAGTTAGCTGCAATTGATTGTAGTGTATTATCTGTTCCGATAATAACTTCAATATTAGCCCCAAATTCGTTCTTTCTCTTTGAATCCAAAATTGCTACGAGACAATGATCTTCTTTACTTACTAAAATTGCAACATTTTTAATCCTATTGGCTTCTTGGTAATGGACCTTAATTTCCATTTGTAATTTTTTTGATAGATATCGCAGTCCCTGATCAAGGTCTTTTCTATTAATACTTTTTTGAAATGATGCTTCCAATTGCATCCCAAATAATCCCCGAACCACATTCTGGTTGATCTGTTCAATATTTCCTCCGTTGCTGAAGATGAAATTAGTAATATCTGCGACAATTCCTTTACGATCTTTTCCTACGACGGTAACCTCAATGACAGTCCTTTCATCGTCAACAGTCTGGCTGATATCCATATACCTGCGATGGCTATATCGTCTTCCTATAAAAAATCTGTGTATAGATTATTATTACTCATTGATCTATGCGCGCTTACAACCTATTCCTTATCACTGTTGAATCAGGAGCAATGGAAAAAATTAAAGCTCATTATAGAAAATATTAATATATTTATATATCCATGGTATTTATGGAGCGTGGTTACCAAAGCTCATGAATATTAGAAAGATACATAAAAATCCTTGATACTGATACTATATGTCAATTCATCCCAATTGCATTATCCTCATTACATTATTTACTAAGCTCGACCTTGCTGTCTATCCATAGTCACAGCGCTCATAATTTGATATAGAGTAGCGAATGCATTATATTCATAGACATTAAATACAACAAACCAAGAAATACTTATTGAATATAGGCTGGCACATATACACTTGGACTATTCGATGTATGTATCGGAGGTATCTGCATGTAAGATAATGGAGCTTAGTGAAACAGAGAAATCGTTCCTTTTCAAAATTATGAGCGGTCATGATTCATCTTACAAAATTACTTCTTATATTAAGTCTAGACGACAGCCTATGGCCTACAAAAATGAATATACTACAATAAAGAGGCTTCAAGGATTAAATTTAGTTGAAGAAGAAGGAAAGTTTTTGGGTGGGGCAATATACTACAAATTAACTACCTGTGGTCTATTTTATATATTTTCTAATGTGACAACTTACTCTCCGAAGTTGTTAGTAAAATACCATGACAACATATTATTGAAGATGCTGCTTTATCCGTATTTTGAAATAGATACTATAAAATCTTGTACTGCTCGTCTGTACTCTGCGATAACTCGTTATTTGAGAACATGTTGTGAAACAACTCTTTATACACTTAATATTATCAGAAGCACTACTAAAACAGAAGATTGGGACAGATATACTAAGGGATTAGAATCTGAATTAGAATGGCATGTTAAAACCTTGGGATTTAAGGTGGCAATAATGTATAATGAATCAAATATACTTGGAACTAATCCAGATGTTGATAATGATAATGCTAAAGTGGCATTCTATGAACTTGAGAGTGCAATGAAAGCTACTCTGTCTAAGGATGATAGATTTATGCACTTACTCGATATAATACAAAAAGAATTTGGAGAAGGTTATAAAGAACTTGTAGATTTGCGAAGGCAAAGATAATCGTGCTGTACACCATATAAGACCCATCAAATTTCAAGATTTTTTGTTATCCATCAATGATAAGAATCTTAGGTTTAAGCTGTTTGCCATACATAAAATACTTTCATATGGATCACTTACATATTATATTGTGTCAATCAAAGTGACTCTCTGGTATGTATCTCGAGACAGAGCTAAACATCAAAGGACAGTGAAGACTAGCCACTTTCTTTGGATACAGTAGCGACAATATATTTCACACAATGCAAATACAGATGAGATTATGCAAAATAGCTTCTTAAGTTAGAATCAAGTATCTATTACCAACTTATATAATTCATCATATTATATCGGGTGGGAGTATGCTATAAAATGAAAAGGAGCCATTCAAACCCCGAAGTTTCAGCGTTGACATCAACGACTACTACTGCTACAACAAGTACATCATCATTATCAGACAAAGATATTGTAATAAAGACAAAAATAGAAAATGCTATAGAAGGACTATCCACTAACTGCTTTAACTATCTCTCTAAGAGGGTATTGCCTGGGTCTAGAGGTAAGGAAAATGTTATTACACTAGGTGATTATATATCTTGTTTAAAATCAGAGATTAACCCGTCAGATCATTACAGGAAGGATACCATAATCTTACTTTGCAAGCTCTCCATATTCTTCTAATATGGAATACTGGATAATAAGCACAACAGACGATAAAGGAAATAAAGCGGCGATAGGCGGTGGAATGATGAAAAGACATGATCCACCCGATCAACATCATCAACACATTACTAATTTTATAGATGTGAGTTCAGTAGATGAGTATTCATCAAAGATAGAAAAGCTGGGTGGTAAAGTGGTTGTTTCTAAAATGGCAGTACCAGGTATGGGATATTTTGCAGTATGTCATGACACGGAGAATAATAGCTTTGGTATTTGGGAGTCTAATGAGAGTGCAAAGTAACCTTTTATATTGAGATCCAGTAATATGGGGCATATGTAATTTTATCTTCAGGATTTTCTCTTTATCTTTACCATATCCTTTTTTGTGTTAACATGTTTTTTCAAATCATGTCATAGCACACTGACATAACCCACATACAGATCATGATAGATAATTCGCTTTCTGTATTTGTATAATTTGTAAACTCTTGTTTATAAGCATCTAAGTAGGTCTAGGATTACAGCAAATATGGAAATAGAAAAGATACATTTCCAAAGTGAAGGGAGCAAAGTAGTTGGTAATTTGTTTAAACCCCAAGCTAATCCTAAAGAACAAGAACAAGAAGGAGAAGGAAAAACACCGCTACCAGCTATCTTGGTAGCTGGAGCTATGACAGGTGTTAAGGAACAGGTAGCAGGGCAATATGCAGAGCACGTTAGTACAGCAGGTTATATAACATTAGCATTAGACCATCGACATTTTGGAGAAAGTGAGGGGATACCAAGACAACATGAAGATCCAGCCAAAAAAATAGAGGATTTTAAAAATGCAATAAGCTTTCTATCCTCATTAAATGATGTTGATAAAGAAAGAATTGGTGCATGTGGTATTTCCATGGGAGGCGGCTACATGTTGCAATTAGCAGCTTTTGACAGAAGAATAAAGGCAGTTGCGATAGTAGCTTCCGGCCTCAACCTTGGTGACACACTTTTGGATATGCTTGGCAAAGATGGTTTTATTAATTTCCTTAGAGAATACAATGCTGCTAGACAGAAGCATTATGATACAGGAGAAGTTCAATACATTCCTGCAGTAGCCACTGGAAATAAACCTGCAGCCATGATAGGAGATGAACCTTTTGAATATTATGGAACCTCGCGTGCATGGAGTCCATGGTGGGTAAATCGCTATACTACTGAATCAATTGAAAACTTGATGTCATATAATGCGATTCCATATGCTCATCATGTGTCACCTACGCCTTTGCTTATAGTACATGGGAAAAACGACAAGTATTGCTTTCCAAGGTTTGCACAGCAGGTATATGAAGAAGCTGGTGAACCTAAGGAAATTCTATGGTTGGATACTACTAATCATATTGATCTCTATGACAATGAGAAGTATGTTAACCCTGCAATTAGTAAAATCGTAGAATGGTTCAATAGATATGTGTCTTAGGCTAATAACGTAGTGTTACCTAAAGCATTTTTATGTATTTGCCTACCAAAGACGTTAGAGATATCTCTAGTTTGACCAAATATCATCTTATCTAGGTAATCTCCACATATCAGATTGGATGACAAGGCTTACTACTGATAGCTAGTTGTAGTTTTATCTACTCGGATGAGCAAAATGATAAAGCTAAGTAATTCTCATTACACTGTTAAGCGTGAAAATGGAACACCCCCTTAAAATCATGCACAAGAAATGGAACATTTGAGCTCAGACATGGAACAGCAAGATCAACATCAAGAACAGCAGCAGCTACAATGGCGAAGAGATAAGGTGCAAGAGCTTTGCAGCAAAGGATACAGCCAAAGAGAGATATCTCAAGTATTGCAAGTTGGATTAGCTACAGTAAATAGAGACATATCATATCTGAGAAATCAAGCTAAAACTAACATCAAAAGATACATTGACGAAACGTTACCAGAAGAGTATGAGAAATGTCTTGTAGGATTAAATGCAATCACAAGAGAAGCATGGAATACAGCAGATCATACGGAAGACAAAAGAGAAAAGATACAAGCATTATCATTAGCTAAAGAATGCTATTCTATGAAGCTTGATTTACTCACTAATGCTACTGTGGTAGATGATGTTATCATGTTTGTATCATCTAACAAGCCAAAATACAAGCTAAAATCATCTTCAGAAAATAGCGATCAAAATAATGAAGAATCAAAGGAACCTGACTATGATGAAGATGAAGATCAGCCAGAAGAAGAACAAGAACAGGAAACTGGAGAAACAACATTCGCAACGACTAACCAGATTTTTTGAATCTCGACGGCTTCAAGATTAAGACATCACTATCATCACTATTAGGATTGTAATCAGACATTATATGAAGAAGTTATTTCTATTATTCATCTGCAAAGCTGCTTCCATATACAGCATTGAATTTTTTGAACATTAATACACAGTTTTGGGTGTCAAAAGTATAATATGTTCCATCAATTTGCTCTACTAACTATTATAGTTGATGACGAGGAATTATTTTGTTGTTTCTGCTCTTTCTCATTTTTGTTGTCAGTCTTATCTCCAACGATAACGTCTTTTCCACACATTGCACATTTATTTTCATATGCCAATATCATACTATAGGACATGGTAGGTATCTTTCCTTGTTGTTCATTCTACCTTATCTGAGAACTTGAGCATAATCCTTTGCAAATTGTGCAAATGATATTGGTTTTCTTCCTATAATATGTTCAGCTGCAGTAGTAGTTTGTGATCCATAACCTGCTCTAGTTATTCTAAATAACTCCAACATAATATCAATAGACCAGTCGTCTGCACCAATCTGTTTCATTCCTTTCCTTGCATCTTCTTCTGTTACGTCTATATACGATATTTTCTTACCAACCTCGCTAGAAAGGATTTCTGCCACATGACTATATGATAACGCATCACTACCGGTGATATCGTATGCTTTATTCACATGTTGCTGGCTTCCACCATTCTTATTATTATTATTATTGGTAAGGATCCTTGCAGCTATATCTGCGACATCTCTAGCATCTATAAAACTCATCTTAGCGTCTCCTGCAGGAACATAAAAAGCGCTTTGTGTTCTTATTGTATAGCCTAATTGAGTTATGAAGTTCTGCATAAATGCAGGAGGACGCAGGAATGTATAAGGTATTCCAGATTCTTCTATTATTTTTTCTTCCTTTCCATGCAATCGTAAGATTGTAGAGCCGGGCTCAGAGTCAGCTCCCATCGCAGATAGCTTTACTATATGTTTGACATCATTTTTCTTCGCTTCTTTTACTAAATTAGAGGTAATATCCGTTACATCAGGGACAGGTAATGTTTGTAAGAATAGCTTATCTACTTTATTTAAGGCATGAGCTACAGTTTCTGGCTTAGTATAGTCCAGATTAGCGGTTTCAACTCCTTTATCACCAAACTCTTCAAGTCTACCAGTCTTATTTTGTGAATGAGCAGCTGCCCTGATATTATAATTTGAAGATAATGATGACAATATTGATACAAGCTGCTTTACCACTTCACTCCCAATGGTTCCAGTTGCGCCTGTCACTAAAATAGTTGTTCTTTTTTCTCTATTGCTATTACTCATACATGTATTATACACATGAATTTACTTAGGCTTGGTGGTAGTGATGCTGCCTATTCGGACATTGACTTTATGAGTATGTTGCATATAATATAGCATTATTGCTGAGATAATTAACCAAGATTATAGACTGGATAAAACGGATTTGAAAATAATAGGCCTATTGGCAAGAGATTGCCGTTTATCTTACGAGAGAATAGGCTCTGCAATTAACTTAACCAGAAACAGCATAAAAACAAGGATCAAAAAAATGGTATCTGAAGGTGTAATCCAGGAGTTTATAGCCGACATTAATTTTGAATTAATAGGCTATAGAATCTGTTATATAATTACAAAACAAGGACAAGAAAAAGACAGCCGTAATAACAATACTAAAGGCAACAATAGCAGTGTTGCTATCAGAGAAGCAAATGAGTATAAAGAAAATACACTAGCAGATTATAATATCAGCTCATTATTATTGGATACAGGTCTTATAGAGAAGGTGATTCCGGTAAATAGCAGAAGCGCTCAATCATGTATGTATAAGAACAGAAAGCAGCAGTCTTACCTTACACCTACTGATCTAAAAATACTAAGGTGTCTAGTTTTAAATCCACAGATTGGAATTGCAGATATATGTAAGATAGTAGCTATTTCAGCAAGAACTGCTAACAGAATTCTAAATAAACTAAAAGATGATAGAGTAGTGAGATTTTCTGTAATTTGCGATCCTACAGCGATGAAAGGACTTGTTGTATTTGGATTATTAATTTATGTTAACCAAGAAGGAGGAGCAGCGATAGAAGAACAAAAAAAGAGCAAGAAACCCAATGCTCATAAAATTCTAGAACGACTTTATACTGAATTTCCAGAATATCCTTTCTTACGTCTTCCACTCATCAGTCATGATAATATTATTGTTGTATCTGTATATGGTAATGATATCTCCGCAATTGATTCAATGTTTAAGAGGATCTTATCATTTGAGGATGTAAAGAAGGCAGAATTATACGTGTTTACTAGAATCAAATATCACAAAGAATGGATACTACGAGAAATTGACAACAAACTATAATCTGAATTCCAATCTGCGATTCCAAACTCTAAGAAATCTTCAACACAAGAAACCGAGTAGAAAAAGCTAAAACTCATGCATGGTATACTAACTAATGACATTCAAAGATCTAAAGAAAAGAGTCGGCTTAGAAACAATAGCACAGGAACAATCCAAGCTGTTTGAAAGATTGAAGAATAAACCCTTTTGGATTTGGAATGTTGAAGATTTTAGTGAATACTTTAACTAAAGATATCTACATTAAATGGGTTGTAAATGCAGATAATTAATACTATGTTATCAATTATATAGAGGTCGTAATTGACTGCCGGTAGTAGCCGAAAGGGAAGAAGTAAGGAAGAAGATAAACAGCGAGAAGAAGATCGAAACGAGAAGCGAGAGGAGAATGACAAAGACCTTGGTGTACACCATGATAAAAAGTCATCAAAAAGATCGTCCCACTCTTTACATAAGGCAGCTCTCAATAAGTTAGGTCCTGGTGTAATAACTGGAGCATCAGATGAAGATCCATCTGGTATAGCAACTTATGCACAAGCAGGAGCACAGTTTGGCTTTGGATTGTTATGGTTAGTATTGATTCTGTATCCAATGAAGACAGTAATCCAAGAAATGTGTGCAAGAATAGGTATTGTAACTGGTAGTGGATTGGCTGCAGTAATAAAACAGAAATACTCAAGGAAGATTGTTTTTCCAATTACAATCCTTCTTCTTATTGCAAATACAATAAACATAGGTGCTGATATTGGTGCCATGGCAGCATCAATTAGACTTGTCGTCCCTCAACTACCTGTTATTGTTGCAACCATTTCTTTTAGTGCATTTATTATTCTCTCAGAAGTTTTTGTGCCATACAGCAAATATGTAAAGATACTAAAATATCTCATCCTCTCTTTGTTTGCATATCTTGCAACTGCTATAATAGTCGGTGGAAACTGGAATCAAATATTTGCTTCAACAATAATCCCACACATTGAACTTACTCCTGCATTCGCAATGATGTTTGTGGCTATATTTGGTACTACAATATCACCATATCTGTTTTTTTGGCAGGCTTCAGAGGAAGCTGAAGAAGACGTAGAAAAACACAAGATAAAGGAGATTGGCAAAGGTAATCCAAAGATTTCGAAAAAAGAGATCAACTTAATGAGACAAGACACTGCAATAGGTATGGCATTTTCACAACTTATTATGTGGTCTATAATGATAACAACTGCTGGAAGCCTCCATACTCATGGTATAACAGACATACAAACTGCAGATCAGGCTGCAAAGTCATTAGAACCACTTGTAAAAACATTCCCCCATGCAGGTGAGATATCAAAAACTATCTTTGCTATTGGTATAATTGGTACTGGACTTTTAGCTGTACCTGTTTTAGCCGGATCTTCTGGCTATGCTCTATCAGATGCCTTTGGATGGAGAGAAGGCCTCAGTAAAAAATTCAAACAAGCTAAGGGGTTTTATTTAGTCATAGCTGCTTCTACTGTTATTGGATTATGGATTAACTTTATCAATATAGACCCAATAAAAGCATTAGTATACACCGCTGTTATTAATGGTGTTATTGCTGTCCCAATTCTTTTTGCAGTTATGAAGATAGCCAATGATAAGAAAATGCTAAGAGGCAAGACTAATAGTTATGTCTCTAATGTTATTGGATGGTTAATCATTGCTATAATGGGAGTTTCAGTTATCATAATGTTCGTTACTTGGGGTAAACAATAATGATGATAATGATGATTTGGTATGATATGATACGATAATGCGGTGATGGTATCAATAGCAGTGGTGATAAAGAGGCTATTCAATGATAAAAAAAGAAAAATGATAATAACAATAAGATGCAAATTAAGATCTCAACATTGACACAATATATCAATAGTATACGAAAAGTAAGAACCAAGTGTATACTACGCTACAGATAATACATACCTTTATCTTCAATGAAGTGCATTGATTGAAATGGTCTGGTATTTAACCCCTGACCAAGTTCTTATACATCGCAGGGATTCAAGGACTAATAATAAAAAAGATGCAGATGACTATAATGACAAGAGTAGGGAGAATCCAAGCTATGATTTTTCTATTGGAAAAATACAAAGTATAGAAAATGAACGCGATTCGTCCAAACGTGATCAAATTCTATGTTCTATATACAAGAGAAGTGATAGGATAGTAACTGATCCTGAGTCAGGTGAAATTATTTGTAGTAACTGTGGTATGGTCATATCAGATAAAGTTGAAGACACAAGTCATTTAGAGCGACATGTATTTACTGGAGGACGAATAGATGAAACAAGAGCCAGAACAGGAGCCCCAACTTCATTAGCGTCTCATGATATGGGACTTGCTACTATCATGGGAAAAGGCGACAGAGATGCTACTGGAACAAAAATAGATCCATCAATTCGTTCTACAATGCAAAGGTTAAGGACATGGGATTTTAGACTAAAATTAAACACCCCATCAGACAGAAATCTGAGGACAGCTTTTCAGCTACTTGATACATTAAAAGACAAACTTGGACTATCAGATGCAGTAGTTGAGAAAGTAGCCTATATCTATAGAAAAGCTCAGCAAAGAGCAATTGTGCGTGGCAGATCAATAGTAGCGGTAATTTGTGCTGCTACCTATATCGCATGTAGAGACCTAGGAGTATCAAAAACAATGAAAGATATTGCTGCAGCTAGTAATGTAAAACGAAAGAATATTGCAAGAATATACAGGCAGCTAGTGCTTGAGCTTGACTATAAAGTTACAAATATTGATCCAGTGAAGTGTGTTACCAAAGTTGCAAACAAAGCTAACCTAGCTGAAAAGACAAAACGTCAAGCAATTAATATCATGAATAAAGTCACGCAAAATGAAATATTATCTGCTGGTAAAGATCCAATGGGATTAGCAGCAACTGTTCTTTATATATCATGTATCAAGACAGGTGAAAACATAAGCCAAAAAGACATCTCCAGTGTAGCAGGAGTAACAGAGGTAACATTAAGAAATAGATTTAAGGATATAAAGAATCAACTAACTGATCTAAATTAGGTCATGAACTTTAAGAAAAACCTACTATAATGCTGTTGTCTTATTTTCCTTATAGTGATCATTATCATTTTTCATGATGAAAGCAAGTAAACTCTCTACAGTAGTAACAAAAACCACAATTAGGACAGATTGGACTGTGAAGAGTGGGATGATATTCTGAATAGCAATTAAAACATTTCATGAGAGCTATTACTTATGCCTTCCATAAAAAAAGCAACAAGAAGAGTAATATATGAAATTATAAAGCTAACTTTTACGAGATAATATATCTGCAGATGCAAAACTCATAAATCTAATCCCTCTGATGGTTATGACTAATGAAGATCAGTTAGAAGAGCAGCAAGAAGAGCAAACTGGAGAAGTAACAACAAATCAAGTTTTTTGAAAAGGAGTACGACAAAGCAGCAATTGATATTGGATGTTACCGCTGATGCTGATCATTTTATAGTATTTGATAAACTCAGGGTCAAAATGAGTCCTGGGCGGGCTCTTTCTTTGAGTGGCATCGTACATCGATTTTACCATTTCAATTGCTTTTTGTGGCTTATTTTCTATTCTTTTTTCATTTTGTTATATGATGCAATGTAGCAGTCATAAAACAAATAGAGAGAAACTTTCTAATGATGTCAATACGAATATTAAATTAAAGCAATGGAGGAAGAAGAAAAAGAAAAAAAACAAATGAAAAAAATATATGATGACATATTGTTCTCTACAGATCTTCTTAATAAGAAAAAAGGTGTCAAGGCATTAGCTAGTTATGGAAAAAAAGCAATACCGTTCATACAAGAGCTTCGTTCCGTAGAAACGAATGAAGGTATGAAAAACTACATGTTTGACGCTATAACTCAAATAAATAAGGCTTCAAGAAAGAAAGAATCGATAAAAGCTAAAGCTCAGTTGCTATCATACTAGTATGTAAGTGACATTCAAAGATCTGAAGAAAATAGTCAGTATAGAAGTTACACAACAGCAGCAATCCAGGCTAACAAAAGGGCTGCACAATAGACCATTTTGGACTTGGAATATTGAAAAACACAAGCAAGAAGATGTCAAAACAAATGGAGATTGCTGCTTTAACCATATTATAGGCTTACACTAAGTTGGTTTAGGCAATCATAGTCCTACCTACCTATCTAGTAAACCATTCTTGCCAAAATCTATCATTATGAGGAACAGAATCCATCAGAAAATCTGGTGGTTTACTTAAGAAAGTGGAATTTACCCTAACCATTACACAAGTCATATAATTGAACGACGAAGGACTGCCTATTAGACTTGGATCGATAAAGACTTGGACTTTATTTTTAGGCATATTCGATATCTTTGCTAAGGGTAGAGTATATGTATCTGCCGTATTATTGAATACTGCCATATACCACCCCTTTAATGAAAAGTCGGAATTTGTGGCAAAGTTAGGTATTATCAATGTGTAGACTTGTTCGTTGTTTGAGGTTGAAATACCGGAAGCATTGTGATATAACAGCCAAATATATGCCGTTTCATATTTTTCATTTTTGTTTGAGTTACCAGCCAGATCCATGGTAAATGTCAGTTTATTATTGATCTTCATTACACTTACTGAAAGAATATCATAATAGTCTTTAACTTCAGGAGTTATAGTGGATCTATAAATCTGAATTGCTGTAACATCTCCCCTGACGCCTTTGATTTCGCTACCACCAGTAGGACCTAATAATAAAGAGGAAGGCGAAGTGGATAAAATACTCTTCTCTGTATATAACCAGCTTCTCGACAGAAAGAATGACGTAATTGTTGCGATATATGATGTTAATATGGAGACTGATATTGCTATAGATGTTATTACTATAATTACGAGAAGAATACTAGGTTGCATTTCTCTCGCTTATACATCCGGTTATCCAGATTTAATTATTAAACCTAAACCACTACTGTTAGGCTAATAATAATAGATAATCAACAACTGAATAATTCTGCCAGGAGTGGTATTCAGTTTTTAAGCACCATCACAACTGCTGCGGCTTACAAGATAATCAAAATATTGCTGGTTCTAGTTCCAATTCCTTTTTATTGTCATCATGACTTGCATACAATATCTGACCCTTGCCAATTACAATCTTTTAGGTTAGGATGTGATTGTTCAAAAT
The DNA here is from genome assembly GCA_045808425.1 of Nitrososphaeraceae archaeon. Classification (GTDB taxonomy): domain Archaea; phylum Thermoproteota; class Nitrososphaeria; order Nitrososphaerales; family Nitrososphaeraceae; genus JAFAQB01. Next base: position 23,189 of record JBJMFM010000142.1, read on the forward strand.
ATCTCAGTAACTCATCAGGAAATTCTATCTGCCTCTTGATTCTTTGAGCAAATGGGTTTGGATATAGAGTTGTCCAGTAAAACGAAATCCCAACTATTAATATGGCTAATGTCAATGCTATCATAAGATTAAGAAAATTTTCATTTATTATCATTTACGGTAAATAATATACAGCAAAAGAAACTAAATAAACACATTCACTAGCGATCAAATGCTGCTATCCGGACAACCCGGGTTAAGTAACTAGGACTCGTATGGATGGTAGATTGCTGAAACAAGTAACAAATCACGACTATTTCTCTAACAAAAGAGGTTTCATTTTTTTAAGATAAACTTTTAGTCTAGTATCAATTAATAAAAACAAATGTTAACAGTCTCATGTAGAGAAGTAGGAATGGATTGTGACTATGTGTGCAAAGGTGAAACAGAAGAAGAAATTATGAAAAATGCAGAACAACATGCAGTACAGGACCATCATTATAAATTAGAAGAGATAATGACTCCAGAAATGCAGCAGAACATAAAGTCACATATTAAAAGATCTTAAATAACTCTTTTTTTGAAGGGTTGGTAAGTAATCCGTATGATGGCATAGAATACCTAATGATAGACTAGCTTCTTTTATCATTTTAGATTCTCCA
>JBJMFM010000143.1:0-9681 GCA_045808425.1 Nitrososphaeraceae archaeon
AAGCCCACCATCTCCACCAAACACAAGCCCACCATCTCCACCACATTCTTCTTCTAATACTGGCTCACCATCCTCTAACACGGGAGCAAGAGTAATATCATCTCCACCTGTCGGTACACTAACTCCACCTATTCAACTGAAAAGTAGCGTCTTTGAGGATCTAGCAAAATGTATATCTGAACAAAGTTGCCGCCCCATAATGGGATCAGTAGGCGATGATCGTATAGTGGGAGGTAATGGTAGCAATGTTATAATGGGTTTGGAAGGTAACGATATCATACGTGGTGGAAACGGTGACAATATAATTATTGGAGGACCAGGCGACAACCAATTGTACGGGGGTAAAGGAAACAACATAATTCTTGGCAGTGGAACAGGAACTAATCAGCTGTATGGTGGAAGTGGAAATAATATCCTCATCGCAGGACAAGGGAGCACTCTTATTGTAGCCGGAAAAGGAAATGATAAATTATACGGTGGAGGTGGTAATAATTTATTTATTGGCGGTCCAGGTGCTGACTACTTTGCATGTGGAAGTGCCGGTCCATCTGGAGGTACTAGCAAAAGCGTAGTACTGAATTTTAATGCAACAAAAGGTGATGATACAGATGGTAGCTGTGGTGTAGTTCTGGGCCAATAGCAATAATAATAATAATAATAATGTTAACTAACTTTTTCTTCTAACATCGAAATAGAGAGGCTAATCTTTTAGGACTGTGTTTAGCATATTGACACATAATCCGATAGGGTTGAAATTACAAGTTATATCAAATAATAATTCCTCTGTGACTATTTCTCTATATATTGATAAATACAAATGTCGAATATTCTATCAGTATAATGAAGCCTATCTCATGATATTATCTTCTTGCTTCTCTTCAAGTTCTTGTAGTTACTTTGTTATTATATACTTGTATATAGTTTTGTACAAACGATTAGTCATTTTATATTATGCTGAAAAATATTAAGTTTGCATGAAACAGTCTAGAACTCTAAGAAAGAAGTAGTAAAAGACATATGGCTTATAACGCAGTAGAAAAGCATCAAACATTTATCTCATTAGGTTAATGACAGATTTGGCATGTGATCTTGAATATGCAAGACAAGAATCAAGTTTGAGGAATTCATTACCTAGGATGTTCAATCACAGTCATTTGTTACAGTTCTATGATACCCTGAACGAACTTAACATTTTGTATATAATGGGTAAATATTGTGGGTATTTTGAAGCCTCTGCGTTATATGTTAGCAAGTAAGTACTATCTCCTATACTAGTCCAAACTTGCATTACCTTGAGCTTGATTGAGCTGGAGCTAGTTAGATCTCTATTAAGATACATTCTTTCGGTATTTGTATATTCTAATTTAAAAGCGGGATGACCCCCAAGATTAATCTTGGTAGTGGTGGCATTCTGGGGTATGATGTTCTTCGAATCAGATAGATTTGATATTTGTATATTAAGTGAGCCTCGCCACTGATCTGAGGGATCCAAAGGTGCAAGAAAGCTTGCAATTATTCTATGGCCTTTGCCATAATTCATTGCTCCTGAAGGATATTCTATCTTTTGCCAATTAGAAGGATACATTAAGCTTATTCCATCAGCATTATCTTCATAGGTCAAGTAAGAAGAGCTATTGGTATTACCATTGCTATTATTGTTGTTGTTAGTAGCAGTAGTAGTATTCTGATCATTTAGAACGCTATTATCATTTAAAGACGAAGGAGTAAGAGACACTGGTGTTGATACTATCATTTCCTTCTTTGCATTTGCCTGTATATGAATAGCATTATCACTAACAACTATTATTACTGCTAACAAAAAGAATGATAAAATGACAGCTCCAATTACTATTGATGATAATCTTTGCCTATACTTGATTATGAACATTGGATGTTATATCAGCGCTCTGCATCGCAGCTATTAAACCTTGACTTGATATTTAAAATGTTTACAAATTCAAATATATTCATTCAACAAATTTCCTTACTATTCTAGTGGAGCTTGCCCATGCTAATAGGATAATAATAAACTGCCTATTAAACAAATACAAGTGATTTTTCATTCTAGTGGCCACCGCTGAGTTTATAGTAATAAGATATTGCGATAGGGCGTTGAGATAATCATCTAATCTTCTAGGAAAGGGTCTTCGCCCATAGCTTTACTTGCTTGTAATTTGTGGAGCTTTGATCTTGATCTTCTCCTCCTGATATAAAAAACAGCTATCACTACAGCAGCAACTATAGCCGCTATTATGATGATTCCAATGATGCTATTACTAGTGCCTCCTCTTTCCCCACCGCCCAAAATTGCTCCAAACAGACCAAGGCCGCCTCCTCTTCCTGCTCCATTTTCTCCATCTGCGAACTGTGATGCAGCTTGGAAGCTGACTGTCTGATTATTATCAATAAACTGATGTCGGATTTTCAAATCATCACTATATTCGAATTTCAAAATTACAGGATAGACACCGGAAGGGGCTCTTATTATTGTGCTATTGTCTGAGACAAGTGGGATGCTAAATGGTAAAGGAGAATCCACTGACAGATCTCCTAGGTATTGACGAGGAGGCGCGACTGTCATAAAGTCCGCCAATGACCTTTTCTGCTGGTCCTTTATGATTTCTACAGTAGTAAATAATCCAACCGTATTTCCTTCATTCAATATATTTCCAACAAGGTTTGGGATGTTGCCTATATTGTTAATACGTACATCGTACACCCGTAGTTTAATATCACCGGTAATATATGCTCCAAGGTTAAGAGAATCTGTCTTTGACTGTCCGGCTGATACATATTGTACTGTTAATGTAAATAGAGTGGGTTGACCAATTATATTAGAGGATGCGAAGACTTTTGTTGACAAATCCAACTTGGACTGAGGTAGCATAGATTGTACGGTCCATCTGGAATCCCCAAGAATCTTCATAGAATCAGACTCTGAATTAAGAGAAGCCACGACATTAGTTATTGATTTTTTATCATTATTTTCAAGTGTAAACCCCATATCCTGTATTTTCCCTGCTGTCAAAATCAATGCATTTCCTTTATTGGTTGTAAGATTTAAAACAGACTGCGGCGGATTTGGTGCTATTACCAGTCCTACCTGTGCATTTGTAGTCTTCTGGTTACCGTATGCATCACCATAAGATATCTGCAGATTCAGATTTTGTGCGGTTTCACCAGCCGAACTGATAGGATATACTGTAGGAGTTATTTGTACAGAGCCGTTCGCTGGTATTTTGCCCACTGTATACGTTTGAGATGCTAAATTTATTGTTGGAATAGATAACGGAGGTTGTGTTTGTTGTTGTTGTTGTACAGCAGTAGTTGCATTGCTATTAGTGTTGCCAGCGACAGTATTGCTGGTGCTGGTAATGCCGCTATTACCACCACTACCACCATTGATATTATTCCCTGTTACACCTGTTACTGTAACAACTGCTGCTGTCGCATTTGCGCTTCCCTTATTTTGAATATTGACCTTTAATAGATTAGGGCTGCCTGGGATTAACTCCTTATTCTCTGATACTGTATCTAAAACTACCCTTCCAGTAAGCCTAAAGGGAACTGCAATTGTTGTCATAAGTTGTCCCATTTGGAGTATCTTGCTATACTTTAGATTGAGTGAAGTAGAATGTCCACCTAATTTAGCCTGGTTTAAAACATCGATGTCAAAATATAGGACAAATGTACTTCCTGCTTTAACTACAGAATAAAAACTCGCTACAGACTGAGAAGTTCCATTGTTCTTTCCTGCGATTGGTTTGAAACCAACTGGAAGGTCTAGGTAGCCAGTGACTCCCGTAATATCTGATCTTCCACTATTAACCAATACTATTGCTAAAGTAGATGTACCGTCACCAGGACCAACTTCTTTCTTGACCACATTATTATTAGGCACTGATGCATTAGCGCTTAAATTGTCAGTCCAGTAGGAGTCTAAGAAACCGGGTGGCCTGTCAGTATTTGGACCATTATCTGGGAATACAGTATTAATGTTGTTATTTGCTAACTGTGCGTATGCAATAAAATCACTCCTAGTTGTATTTATACTAGATAAGGTTGAAAAAAAAATCAATCCTGAAATTATTATTACTACTATCGCGGTTTTATGATGTAAATAATAATGATTATGATGATTATGCAGCAAGGATCGATTTTTTCTGGTACCACTATTTTCATGTTGATGACCTGCTGGCATTTCCTGGATTAATGATATCGTCTAATTTGTAACCTCTTTCTCGACTCTTCCATCTCTAATGTATATAGACCTATCCGTCTTTTCTGCAAGTTCATCGTTATGAGTAACCATTAATATTGTTCTTCTAAATTTCTTGCAAAGCAACTTGAGTAGGTCGAAAACCTCATTACCTGTCTTTGTATCAAGGTTGCCTGTGGGCTCGTCAGCAAGAATTATAGTAGGGTTATTCATAAGTGCCCTTGCTATCGCAACCCTTTGTTGCTGTCCTCCACTTAAACTTGGCGGTTTGAACTTAGCTTTATCTTTAATGCCCAGAACGTCTAAAATCTTTAAACAACGGTTAGTTCTCTCTTTACTGTTGCCTCCAATACAAGAGATTATGCTAGGAATCTCCACATTTTTTTGAACTGTAGTCCTATTAATCAAATTAAAAGTCTGGAAAATGAAACCTATCATGTTATTTCTTATACTTGCTATTTCATTATCTTTTAATGAGAAGATATCTACGTCGTCAATGAAAACTTTACCAAAAGTAGGCCTGTCTAGTGCTCCTATTATATTTAACAATGTTGATTTTCCACTGCCAGATGGCCCTATAATCGATACAAATTCGCCTTTGTTTATTGTAAAGTTGATCTTTTTAAGTGCTACTACTCTACCTGCTGCAGATTCAAATACTTTGGAAAGGCTTTGTACCTTCATGGCAGATGAAGAGCCACTAGAAGGATCACGTTGATGATTATGATTTGAAATCACATTATTTTGCCTGCGATTGTAATCAATAGCCATCTTTGCACAATCCTAGTTACTTTCATCTTGGATAATTCATAAAGTGTCATAAAAATCATACGTTACATTTGAAGTTGAAGAAGAAGAAGAACAATAATAATCTTTCATAACTTATAGAACTTTTAGCAGCGTTTCAAACTAGTTAGATCTGATTGGAAGCTAACTTAGACTGATTATATTATACTATTAGTAGATTATTGTCATCCGGGACCCCATCGGAAGTTAGCATCCACACATAATTACTTTCATATCTATTCTCGCTTTGAAGGTTATATATGTGATATTTTATTTTATTTTTATTGTTATTAGTAACCAGTTGTTTTGTATACTGCTAATTTACATTTTTAATCTCAAGATGAATTTAATTGAATTGATCTGCTTTTTTTATTTTGTTCACTGCGATCTCAAAGCTGTTATAGGGAGTAATCTAGATGCTTTTAATGCAGGAAATGCGCCTGCAGCTATACTAAGACTAACAGAAATCAGCCATACTCTGAGCATATCACTTGCAAGAAAGATTGGAGGATTATACTGTCCGCTACCTGGGCGTATGCCAGCACTTAGAGCGTAACCAAAGCCAATTCCTGACAGCATTCCTAGTGTTGCTCCAAAAATTCCAATCAATAACGCTTCAACTAGAAAAAGAGCCAAGATATCACTATTCTGTGCACCTATAGCCTTTAAAGTACCAATCTCACGTGTTCTTTCTATAACAGCAGTATAAAGTGTTGTAATGATTCCGACTGCACCTACAATTAATGAAACTACGGCGATACTTGAAAGAAATGCATTTATTCCGCCAGTAAATTGCTGTATAGTTTTCAAAATAGCTCTCACAGTATTAATCCCTATATTATTGCCATATAGGTTTCTTATCTCCTGCTGTACAACATCTACAGCGTCACTTGATTGTGCAACTACAAAAAGCGAATCAAATTTGCCAGACTTTTGGAGAAGTGAATTTCCAGCTTGTGGGTTGATGACAATACCATTATCTATAGTCGGGTTACCTGTTTCTTTCATAATACCTGTGATAATAAAATTCTTTGACTCTTCTTTCTGTATGCCAGTATCAGCATCTACAAAGGAATATGTGACTTTAACGCTTTGGCCTAAAACCAAAAATGGATTCGCATCACCAGGTGGATGGGCAGTATTTTGAGCTACAATCATCGAAGAGGGATTGTTTGGCTGTACTGTAGATCCGCTTGTAAACTCCAGTGTTGGGGCAATGAGTAAAACTTTCTGCGGATCAAAAGCCACCACTGGAGCGGTTTTGGATTCACTTTGGGATTGTAATGTTACTGATCCTCTGTATACGGGGATCACATCACTAACAAAAGGAAGTGAGTGTATTCTATTTTCTACTGCAGAATTCAAAGTAATTTTTGGTGGTGACGCACCTCCGCCTCCTACACTGGGACCACCACCTCCACCGCCCTGTGCCTGTTGGGAGCTAGATATGAAAAGTATATTGGGTGCTAAATTGCTAACTTGTCTATTAAATGAGAAAGTAAAAGATGCACCAATACCACCTACCGCAACCAAAAGAGCACTGCCTGACATTACCATTAAGATTGTTAATATTGTTCTAAGTTTTCTATCCCTTAGAGATGCAAAGGAAAATACAAAAATTTCTTTGATATTCACTCCCTTTCATATCCTCATTTTAACTTCATTTATTATATATCTTCTTTTAAACTAGATATATTATATGTGTATCCTTACCGTGGCAATATGATAAAATATGTGGAAAATATTCAACATTTTTGCCGCTGCTTGCTTTGACAAGGTCGGTTGGTTGGACCTCAAATTAGAGCTCATTTTTCTTCTAAAATAAAAAGTTATTTTAAGGCTTTTCAAAACGATTTGCAGAAATATTTCAATATAATTGCAAAGGTTGCGGATCTAGCATTTGGCGCAGAACCTATATGGAAAGAAGGAGAACGAGGGGAAATAAATACTGTTATCTCGCATGTATTTATATATATGTATGTATACGTCGTAAAGTGCAAGAAACTTACTAGTCTTTTATATGATAAAAGTTTAATAATGAAGTTGCAAGAAGTTTTTATAAAGCGATCTACAACTTTACATCATATTAATGAGAACAGCCGGTATCCTTCTATTACTATTAATTGCACTTTCTATGACAACAGTTCTACTTTCGAGTTTGATAACAATACCCTCTGCCGACGCACGCAACAATAAACATCTGAAAGGCAGGTCAATACCTATTCCAGATGATCCAATTACGCCGCCAAATCAAAATCCAGTTACGTCTCTTTCGAGAAATCGTATTGCCTCGGGACTCGAACTTCCTAAAAATTTAATAGCACCAGCATGCCCGGGCGCAGGTGCCACCACCCCTGGTGCTGGCTGTCAACCCATTGTAGGCACTAATCGGGCAGATATCATATTCGCTACTGAGGTTCCAAATTCTATTGTTTATGGTCTTGGCGATAATGATATTATACAATGTGGAACAGGCGATTGCATAGCATACGGTGGTACTGGTGACAATGTAATGGTGTCCGCTAGCTCTTCTGTTGCCAAGCTTTTTGGGGGCTCAGGAAATAATGTATTCATAGGAGCAGGTGGTGATACTCTTATGGTAGGAGGAAAAGGGGACGATCAGTTTTATGCTGGAAGTGGCAATGATATGCTAATAGGTGGGGGTGGAACTAATTACTTTGACTGTGGTCCTAATGGCAATGCTGTAATACTAGATTTTGATCCCAAGAACGGTGATACAAAGGCGCCTAACTGCAAGTTCACTATTTCAGCGAGTACTAATGTAGTTCCACTTCCTCCTTAATACGGTGTGAGCGTGCGTACAAGTCAAGAGTAGCGGCATTTTATTCTACTTGTTATTTGGCTTCCGGTAGAGATGTTATTTCACAATTTGCTAGCCAATCTGGTGTGACTGATTGATATAGCTGGTCGGGATGATAAAGCGTAGCACTCTAAAGCCAATAGTGAAAAGATAACTGCGCTTATTTATTGAAGCAGGTCTCGACCTCAGCAGCCTGCTATTGACCTATTTTATAAATAACTAGTAGAAAGCTAAAGTGCAAAATATTGCCATTAATATGATCTATATACTCAATAGGAATTCTTCACCATCTTGTATGCACTTATTATTATTACATATGCCAAAATGCCATTGGCTATAGATTGGTTATTACATTATTTGAGCTCTCTGATATGTCAGAAGCGGTGTTCTTTATAATAATTTATATCTTAATTTTGTAATTGTGTAGTGTCAATTGTCTTCTCTACAATCTTTTCTTATTCTTGCCCTTTATTGTATCGCTTGATTAAGATACCTACAGAGTTATTGAGAAATATATCGGTATTTAGTTTTCCATTTCTATAGACCAACTATCTATGTTTTTTTAGGAACATATACGGTACATAATACTAAGATGACTATTTTATAGATTAATAACACGTTTATTGATAATATCTTCATTACTATGAGAAAATCTATTCTAGTTAAGATATTGCTCGTTGTCGGATTTATACTTATAATAGCCGGAATAATATTCCTGGCACAAAGCAATTCAATAATAGGACCGCAGTCTTCGTTTATGTATAGCAACCCTCAGTGGACAGTAAATGGATTCACTATTTCTGCAGCTGGGTTAATCATCTTGGTTTGTGGCTTGGTAATTCATTTTGTAAAAATAAATAAATAAATGATTTCTATGGAATTAATTATTATCAAAATATAATAATTAAAAGATCTCTAAAAAGGCATAATCTATTTGGAGTGTACTGTAAAGCCGTCTTAATATATACAAGTATGTCTAAGAAAATCCTATCTGTTCTCATTTAAAAATTCCGGGAACGTATTATACATCTCTAGGAAATGCAATCCCTTATTGGTTATCGTAACTTTATCAATTCATTTTGCAAAAGAAAAGACAAATATTCTTTCGATTGTTTGTATGTTAGAAACGATTTGTACATTACTTTAGAACTTGACAAAGTACTGTCATTCATAATACACTGCAGTATGTCAGCGATAATTTCGATTTTGCTACGATGTATCATTGCCCAGATGTCTATATACTAGCTATAATTAGCTCAGAAACGATATAAAAAATTGATAGATTTAGCTATGTTTCTTCTTCTTCTTCTCCTTCCCCTACGTCCTTACCTTTAACCTTGACTTTTTCACTTGTTACTTTTTCACTTACTGTTCGTTTTTCCGTTACAGGTTTTTTCTTGACAGATACTTCCTCTTTTACATAAGGCTGCTTTGTTACCTGTACTTCTTCTTGCTTCAATGGAACTTTAGTCTCGGTCTTTGATTGCACTGGTCTTTCTGCTGCTGTTGTCGTGCTGCCACTAGCAGGCCTTCTTTCTACAGATATCTCTTCATGTGTCACTGGTACCTCAACAGTTTTTGTTTCTGTCACTGGTTCCTTTGTTATTGTGGCCTCTCTAGTAGATTCTCTTTTAGATGCATCTAATCTCTCTTCTGTTATAGGAACTGTAGTTGCAACTTCTGCTTTTCTTGCTGCAGTCAGACCTTCATTTGCTGACGATGATGAAGACGATGTCGGTGGTGAATCTCCCAAAAATCTTGATTTTGCATCTTCTTCAGATATACTAAATCGAAGGACATCTCCATCATAACTTTCTACCATATCTTTTGGAATATAGAACTTGTCTTTGTTTAT
>JBJMFM010000144.1:0-2760 GCA_045808425.1 Nitrososphaeraceae archaeon
ATCTTTAGGTAACATAAAATGAATTACATCTTTTTGAGGATTGCTGTTATCGACTACAATATTTTTTGTTATATCCATGCCATTTACTGTCCCAGAATATGATGTCTTTGAAGTAAGCGCACTTGGTTTTGGTATATGGAATTCTTCATGGACAAAAATCTTGACTTTGTTCAATCTATTTAGGTCCCAATCAAAGGGCATAACAAGCTTCATTTGCATATCTTTATTGTTAAAGCTAAAGTCATTTAGCTTGTCGTAATAGGAAATTATCTTAATTGGGATTTGTTTTCCATTAATGACTATATTCTGATTTTGAGTATTTCCTACACTCAACCAGCCATCATATGTAGGTTGTAGATTATCTGGAATAAGCGTTCTATCAAAATCTATTGTTGATATTTGTACTTTGAAATGATATAATCCGCCTTGCAAAAAGATTGGACCTGAAGCAATTACAGGATTCTCAGGTGTACCTGTATAAGCATTCAATATAGGATCTTGGTCTCCATTAACTGTTATTTGGCTTGTGTTCATTGGTTTCATCTCTAAATGTAAATCTCCACTATGATCGTGAAATGTATTGGCAAGTAATTTCTTATCTCCTTTATCTATAGTTATAAAATATGTTACATGTTTGATACCTTGATTTGTATTTGAATCAAATAATTTAAATTGAATAACTGGCGTTTGACCTTGTTGTTGGATTGTTTCAGTTGTAACTGTAGGAGGCCACATTTTTATAAGTAAATCTGCCTTTCTATTTCCAAAAGAAGCTGAAAGTGTTTCTTGAGTTAAGCCATCACCAAAAGCTGGTTTTACTGAAAATAACATTAATGATGATAATAATGATACTGATAGAGCAGATCCTATCAATATGGTAGTGCAAATTAAACCCACTGTAAAAGATTTAGGTTTGCTCCAATGCATTTATTGTAATCATAACAATAAGATACATTTAATCGTATAGATAAATCAAATGTCTTAAACCAGTATTTTAGCTATAAGATTTATAAAAATATGCAATAAATCCGAAGTAATCAGATGCATTTAATGGAAGTTTATCTCATGTGTCATCCCAAAATGAGCCTCTAGTTTACAGCTAATATAATAGAGTCTATAGTTGCTACAACGAGTGTCTATACTAACCATACAAAAATAGGGGGAGATCATATTATAGTATATCCTCAACATTCCAAAAACGATAAAACCAAATCATGATTTTTCGTTATCAAATCAACAACATCAACAATACTATACCATATTACTATTACTATTACCATTATTACTCAAGCAATTATCTCCCTGTGATTAATATACGCAACATCAATTCTTGTTAACTGGTAATTACGCCAAGTACTCTTTGCTCCACCCCAAGTATGAGGGATATTGTATTCCTCTCCTTGACCAGTATGAGTGAATTCAAAATACTTTTTCCATCCATCATTCTTTGGTTTACCTGTATTTAGATCAATTGGGTCTTCATTGAAGTATGTAATGATATCACGTGCACTTTGGTCTGGTCTTACCATACTTACTACTTTGCAGCCAAACCATCTATCACCTAAAGGTTTGTATTTATTGTATAGTTTGACAGTATGATCATTCTCATACTGAGGATGAATAAATTCAAAATTCACCGCGTTATGAATGGAAGCATCATAAGACCAATGTACATTCCAGCATGATGCATCATAATTCTCCGGGGTTTCAAGAGTATGTTTGCCACCGCCAAGCTTTGCTGTTATCGCGTCTGTATGATCCAAGATCTTGTTTGGTCTGCAGATAAAGGTCCATTCGCCGTTTTTAAGGTCGTTTGGCCTTGTTAACCAACCCATTTGCGGGGCACCGTTTATCCAGTTGTATTTCTGTTTATCTTCATCTGCTTTGTTTTCTGTAAATATATGTAAACGTGCTGTGTACCCTTCTCCTCCCGTAACCGGTCTGTGGCTTATAAACTGAATGAACTTGACAGCACCTTCTTGCTTAATTTCAAATCCTCCAGTATCATGCATATCCAGCTTTATATCATGAGTTGGATCCTGAGTTGGGCTAAATCTGTATGAATATCCACTTGGCTTTGGTGTTGCCATCATAAGTATGCCATCTTCATCTAACCTTCCTGCTGCATATGTAGATGCTTGTTGCGGTGGTAGCATATTTGCATCTGCAGCAGTAGCATTTCCAAATAAATTATTGATAAATCCGGCACGATATGCAAAATAACCTATAGCACCAGCTCCTAACAATCTTAGAAAGCCCAAGCGAGATATTTTGTTATCTCCTTTTGTATCAGCGTATGGCCTGTTCACCTTCATTCCAGTGCTATAACGGATTAGATAAACTTAATGGTTAGATATAACTATTATTTATAGAATATATGTTGCTATTTTATAATTTCTAGAAGTTATGTGCCTTTTATTCCCTTTAGATATGAACCATATCAAGCCAGCTATATATCAGATATAACCATTGTCAAAGGCTATGGCAAAGTAGCTTGCTGAAGCAAATAGTGAACAAGAAGTGTTTGTATTTATTCGATATCGCTTTACTTCAGCCGCTCTTTCAGACTTTTCTACATTTCCTAATGTTTCGGTATCAGGAAGCGTTCCATTAATTCTAATTAATAGCTGATCCCGGGCTAGTTGCTTGTTACCAGAGGCAGATGATCGTTGTATGTGTAGCATATGATAATTTTGTGACTGAGTTAGATAAACTTAATGGTTAGATGTATATACTATTGTTTAATTTCATATGGAATTG
>JBJMFM010000145.1:0-40612 GCA_045808425.1 Nitrososphaeraceae archaeon
CATCATATACAGATAATGCATGCAGAAGAGTATCGTAGACCAGATTATAATGAAATGTTATCTACTGTATATGGATTGATGAGTAAATATAATGTAGACAAAGTATACATCGATGGTGCTAATCCATCTTTTATAAAATCACTAAAGCTGCAGATAGGTGAAGACCAAGACTATGATAAAGTGATTGCCAGATACAGAACAGAGGGGTTGGGTGATAATTGGAGTGAAAATATGAGAATTGTTCCTGTTAATTTCAATTCAGAGCATAAAGCTATGCTTGGTCATTGCAAGATGATAATGGAAAACGATGGTGGGAGAATAGCTATCAATCCAGACAAGTTTGATAAGCTGATAACTGCATTAAGGACAGCAGTAGACAATGACGGTACATTGGATAAAGAATCTACATCTTATAATGACATATTTGATGCTTTTAGATTGGCTTTGAAGTTCTATCATTTTGAAGATAGAATTGACTAAGGTAACTTCTGAATTAACTTCTTGATTCTTAAATTCCAGAGAGTGGAGGATGGCTGGGTCAATGGTCAGGTCCTGCGGGCTAATGGTGGCTTTGCACAGCGTCTGTTTAGCTGAAGAAAACATTTCATTATCATAAAGCTGGATAAGGCTTGCCATCTAGGCTACGGAACGCTTAATATATTAAAACTAGTCTTAAAATTTATGTTGTCATCAGAAAATGAAAACCACGATGATAGCACTAATAAGGATAAGAAAGAAGAGCCAAAAGCAATAGAGGCTACAGAGGAATTAAAAAAGAAGCAGCGTGAATCAGAACAACTTAATATAGATCCAGAACAAGTGTTAGAAGAAAAAGAAAAGAGACAGCCACATTCAGTAGAAAACGAATAATTATACATTATTGACCTTATTATCATTCAAATGGGTTAAATCAAATGTATGAAATATGTTAGAGCCTGCTCCTGCAACTATAAAGAGATCTTCTTGGTACTTAGGTAGAGAATCCAAAAGGGTAGTAGGCTGTACTCCAAAAACTGAAGCTAGAATCTCATTTGAGTTTTATCATTTTCAGGAGAGAACTGACTAGGTCAATCTATAATCTTTAGTTAAATACATTCTAGTTGAAAGTAAAACCGCTCTAAGGATTGTAGTGTCTGGGTGTTTGACCAAGTGAAACAAAATATATAGATAATCAAAAAACCTTGATTACCATAATGCGAATTTCAACGGAAATGGCAAAAGCAATTAATGATCAAATTTCCTATGAGGCATCATCTGAAAACGCATACATTGCAATCGGATCGTGGTGTGAGAGAATCGGCTATGATGGAAGTGCCACCTTCTTCTTTGAACAAGCTGCAGAAGAAAACGGACATATGCTAAAGCTTATCCATTATCTTAATGGTGTTGGAGCAGAGGCGATAATTCCAGCAATTGAAAAACCTCCAAGTAGTTTCGAATCTCTGGAATCTACTTTCCAATTTGGCCTAAAGAGCGAGCAAACTGTAACCAAGGCTATTTATGATCTAGTTGATATGGCTGAAAAAGAAAAAGATCGCTCTACATACTCATTCTTGCAGTGGTTTGTAAGTGAACAAATAGAAGAGGAAACATTATTTCACACAATTCTCCAAAAGTTTGATTTACTTGGAAAAGACAAGCTGGCAGTATATCAAATTGACCAATCTCTGGCCTCAGTGAGATCTCAAGTTATGAGCAAGCAGACAAGTCTAAAATACACTTCTACTAAACAGTAAGAATTCTTATCCTTCATATTTTCGGTCACCAGAGAAATTTGATAAGCTAATTACTTCGTTAAGAACAGCTGTAGATAATGATGGGACACTAGATAAAGAAGGAACTTCATACAATGACATATTTGACCGTCATAGCCATCCATCCATCAATCAAACCAAGCTAAGCCAGGTTAAGGACTTAAGAAGCTACTAGATACAAACAAGCCAATAGTCGTTTTTAATTACAAACTTCAGATATAGTAGTAAGTTAGTTTAGTCAACCAAATTACTTATCTATCATTATTTATTGTCAAAGAGCAGATCTTGTTATATTGGCCTTTATTCATATCGTGTTGTCACATTGCACATACTGTAGTATAACTTTAGATTCACAAACGAACATAAATAGAAAATGTGGAATACAAAAATACAAGGTTATAACTAATATACTCCTGACAAGCTAATTAATCTATATGTCACTACAATAGTTATCATAGTAATATAAAATATGCTCATTATTGATCTATACAATATATAGACATGTTGAAACAACTCTAAAACCATTTTATGTAATCTCAAAAATTGAGTACATGCATATATGTTACTAATATTGTCAAAAACTAAGCTACATTTCTTTAAAGAGACCTTTATATAAAAAATGACAACATTGGCTATAAGCCATAGCTGTATGGAGACTGCAATAAACAGAAGAAGAATATATGAACATTGATAGTATAGCTCCTATTGCAACTACAACTGGCTCTGGTGCAATCATAGGCTTCTTAGTTGGTTATGCTATAAAAAAGGTAATTAGAATAATATTAGTTATAGCTGGATTGTCTATTGCTACATTGGCATACTTAGAATATCAGAAAGTAATTAATATAAACTGGGATAAGATGGATGCAACTTCAGCAGTAATAGGCCTAAGAAATGCAACAGATCAGGTGCCTGGTATAGATAATCACATCATTCCTACAATGGCAAATTTTGGCATTCCATTGACAGGTAGTGCTGCAGCAGGATTTATTTTTGGGCTTATGAAAGGATAATAATAGTATATGAACTTCGTGTAGGAAGCAATAATTTAACTTAAATATCGATATGTATCAAGTTGCTTAAAAGTGCAAACTTGTACATATATGATTTGAATATTTCAAAGCCAACAATCAAGTACAGAACATTCAGAGATGTAATATTCTAATACACATACGCGCGTATGTTATTCTTGCAAAATCAACAAATTACAAAGCTATATTATAATATATTATTAGCCTAAAGATACAGTGGTTTTGCTGCCTCATCATATGTTCTTGCATTAGGTATAGGCGAAATTAAAGACTTTATCTGTATACAACACTGCAAGAATTTAACACCTTTCTGCGTAGTTTTGTAAATCAAATTATCTTCACTGTCTTTACTACTAGTCAATAGACTGTGGTAAAGAAGTATATGAAAATAGAATTTCATTTGTTCTGAGCTTAAATTAGCTTTATACATTATGTGTGTTTTTTTTACACCACCATCAACAGCAGAAGCAAGTATATCATAGATGATATCCACTTTGCTCCTGTTCTTAAGTTCTAATTTACTCATATGCCTATGATTGTTATCCTAGTATTTACTAGTTCCGAAAGCGCTTTTTTACTCCTGCAATTATGTACCGAGAATCTGGTATAGATGATTGTTGCTGTATAAGTGATACGTACAGTAAAATATATATATATATGTATTAAATGTTAAAGTAATTCAATTGATTCTCTGCATATAAGCTTGTGCTTGATGCCATATATTATAAAGTGAATAAATAATCAGATTGAAGTTTTTTGAAAGCCTTATTTATAGGGGCCTTTTTATAGCAGAACATGAAACGCATAGAAGCTATTGTAGGTAGTGAGAAAGTCTTGGCTGTAAATGAGGCTTTGAAGAATGCTGGAGTCGGCGGATGCACTATTCTTGACGCAAAAGGCAGGGGAAAAGGAGAAAAACCAGTAGTCGAAACTGGCAGAGGAACTGGGAGATATACCTCAGAATTTTCGGTTAGAGCTGATATTGTCATAATAGTTGAAGACTCCGAGGTAGATAAAGTCATCAAGACCATAGTGGACACAGTGAGCACTGGTTCCGCGGGTGATGGGAAGATTTTTGTCTCACAAATCAGTGAGGCAGTCGATATAGGTACAAAGAAACGTGGCCAAACAGCAGTCGTTTAAAACACTGATAGTAGAGTAGTTTCATCCAGCTCTCAGTATATCATATGAAGAATTTTTTAGTCTCTCCAAGTGTTAATACTTCTGCTGGTGCAGTCTTCACTACTATAGGTAAATCACATACAACCTTACCAATAGATAAGCAATAACGTTGGGGCAATGTTCTGACAATTGAGCGTATGGTTTCATTATCTGCTAATGAGACTTTTGAGATTTTATCTAAATCTGTATCGTTAGTAAAGTTGAACAGAAATATGTTATCCACTTGACGATATATTCCATCGCCTATGGCATCAGGTTGATTGGTAATGAATGTTGTATAGATTCCAAAATGTCTCATCCTTGTGATAATATCCTCCCAATATGTGTCTCTAACATATAGATGGGCTTCTTCAGCGAATAGAAAGATAGGCGGAATTACCACCTTCTCAAGCAAATCGATGAGTTTGCTCAGAACTAGTTCTACGATCATTCTTCTTGCAATAGATGTTGCTTTTCCCATGCTAATTACTATTGCAGTACCTTTGCGTTTTTTTGAGATCACATCTTCAAACTTTATTATTCCATCTTCGTTGCGATTATTTGAAAATAAACGAGATGACTGAATTACATGATATCTTGATATAAGTGCATCCCGTACAAGCTCATTAATGTTCCACGTATTTATTGCATTACCAAACGCCTCAACCTCTAATGTTTGTTTGTTTTCGAGATAATCCCAGATCCTGAAGAATTCACGCAAGGATGCAGATGGCATATCAAGCGCATTTTTAAGCATGTTATACATTGCAGACTTGCCACAGTAAGCAAGTGAGAACCTTAATCCATATCCTGGCTCAAGTACCATTATCTGTTCATGAATGGGAGATGGAGAGCCGTCACTATTCCAAGCTAGCCCTCCATATTCATTATTTAAATCAAATACAATAACAAATGCTCCATGCTGGACTAATGTTTTCACAAGGATCTTTGAAAGGTGAGACTTGCCGGATTCTTTTTTTCCAGTAATGATATTTAATTTACCATCAAGGTCTTCTGCATAGACTTCAAAATCTTCATTATCTCCTCTAGCTTTACCTATTGGAATGGGGAAAACCCCTCTTCTTTCAATTAACATATCTAACTCAGAAATTCTTAACCTTCTTACATTGGAATATACCCTTGATGGCAGCCATGTTACATCACTTGATAATTTGCCTGATAAATCTATGGCAGCTCTTATTTTAGCACGGAACACTCTCGCATCTCTGATAATCTTAGATATGTTCCCAATATTGAGCGGATCATGTAAATTTTCTATGCTTGATGCTGTTACAACTTCATCCTTTACAATATCTTCAATTAAAGATTGGGAAGAAAGATACTCTTCGTCATAGATCTGAACAATCATCTTTCTTTTTGACTTTTCGTCTTCAATTATCAAGTAATCACCCTTGCTAGCGATATCCGTTTTCATTGCTAGCATAATCAGCTCATTACCGTTCTTTGATAAGATCTTCATACCGTAATAGAACCTAGTAAAGTCTTGCGAATGTCTTCGGATGCAAGCTCTATTACATCATAGTTACTTAACACATGGCCTCTAAGACAAGATATCTCCGTGTAAGTAAAAGTTGAAACATGATGTGCAAGTCGTAACGTTTCAGGATATCCACATGCTATTGAGTCATTACCCAATAACTTTCCCAGGGCCTCATCCTTGTCAGAGTTACAAGAAACAACATCTACTCTCAATATAGGGCTATTATGATTGCCAAATTTTGCTATAAGATTGTCACCAACAGTATTTCGAACTAGACTTTTAATTATCAGATTGACATCCATGTATGCTGGTCCTTGAATCTTTGCAAGAGGCGTAGAAACTCTATCTAGGATTCTAAGTTTGCTACTCTTGCTTATCCCAATCATAGAATTTTGCTTCAGGAGGCAGTTTTCAGCCACATTTTTAATGTTTTGCTTCTTTTCCTCAAAAAGAGATGACTTCAATGATCCATCTACTAGGATTATCGATTTGCTGAGGTTGTTTGAAAGCTCCATTTGGATCACTCTCTCAACCCGGATCCTGATCAATCGTTTTGCAAAGTCACTGTCTATTAAGATGAGTTTTGCTAATCTATGATCAAGCTGAGAATGTCCGATAGTTTCTTCACTTAGATAAAACAAAATAGGACCAATTTTGAAGTGAATTAATGCATGGCCTCCAATGGAAAGTACGACTCCGCTTTTTACGCCATACAGGGAGCCATCTTCAGTCTCAGCAAGTTGAATTGTGCTAGAATCCATTGCACATACAGTTGTATTATCCATCCTTGGCTGAATGGTTGTTAGAGGTGTTGTACAGTAAGGAATATTCCTGAGGCCCCATCCATCAACTGGAACAAGATTCTTATCTTCTGAACTAAAGATAATCTTTTTTCCCTTAAGTAATTCGTCCAAGCGAGACGACAAGCACTGTCCTAAAGATTGATCAAAGGCATGTTCAAACTCACTAAAGTTAATTCTATTCGATTGAAAATTTAGTTGCGCAGTCATGTTGATCAACAGTATAATAGCCTAATTGCTTATTAAGGTTGCGCAACATGATCAATATGGTCAGCAACAAATTTATCGAGCAAATACCATCGACACATACATACCTCATGAGCGAATCGCTGACATCTGCATCCAATGAAGTTAAAATTAAGCTGAAACATCGCGACTGGGAGGTCGAAATAACCTGTTTGGAGAGCAAAGTTAAACAAGTAGTGGAAGATGTTCTTTCTGGTATCGACACATCTACAACTCTTATGCAAGGATTGAATGCTCAGATTGCTGAGTTCCAAAAGGAGATTAATTCTTTAAAACTACAAATCAATTCAGATATCGCCAGCCAAGAGGGGACAAGAAATTCAATTGAACCACAGCGTAGGGAAATCTCAAAAGGAGGGGCTACATGCAGAGGCCTACTAGAAAAATTATGGTATGAAGGATATTTTGGGGCAGAAAAGCTTCTAGGTGAAGTTCATGAGGAGCTATCAAGGCTTGGATATAATTATGACAGGACTGCTGTGTCACATTCACTAACGGACATGGTAAGAGAAAGTATTCTCACTAGAGTTGGAACAATGAGAAATTATAGATATATTCAGAAGAGACCATATTCTGAATCTCCATTATGATTGTGGTATGGATGAGGACGACGGCGATGGTTTTATTCTTTTAATCATAGTGGAGGTTAACCAATGGATTCCAGAGGTGGTAATTCTATAAGCTACTGCGGATCCAATTCCATCCTTTGTATTGTCTCTCACTACATAACCTGCCTTTACTAATTCCGATAGTCTTGAGCTAACAGATTTAGGATTGAGTGCTGTCGTAGACTGAATTTCTGATGCCTGCATCGCATCATCCGAAATCTTGCCAACATCTTTGGCAATCTTTGATGCAATTAATTGTAATGCCACCATCTCTTTATCAGATATTTTTTTAATTCCTAATTCATACAGATCAGAAATAATCACCCTCGGCCCTTCAGGAGTAATTTTAATCAGATTAGAATATGTTTCAATAAGATCGGTAACTGCATAATTCAGGGAAATTCTCTTCGCCAGATCTATGGTTGGAATGTGTTTTGTTACGAAGCTAATAATAGAAGTTAGGACTGATTCTGCAGAACCATTGAACTGAACCTTTACATCGCCAAGCGTTATTGATGCATTAATATTTGTATTGATATTATCAGACATTTTTATCACCTACTGCTAACTTTAAAGTATTCATGTGCCCGCACTCTCCTTTTTCCAGCTACCAATGCAGTTGAGGAAGTATATATACACATACTTAAAATAATTCAACGGCTTGATAAATTAAATAAAAATATTATAATACATTAGATCTCTTCTCTTTGGGCTAATTATGACACCAATCTCAAACTATCTCATTCCATTAGGATATACTTATACATCACCTCTATCTTCCACGAAATGCTACGTTATATTAAGTCGCAGTGCTTATTATAAAGACTTATTCGTGTGGATATATTTTTGATAGTTACATGCTAATAATATATACAATCTCTAATTGTAGTTTAGGTAGTTGTAGATACAATATAAATGATGATAATAATATTATAATAATAATAATAATCGATCTGTCCAAGGTGTTGTAAAATTAAATCTTCAATTTCAGAAAAAATTCAAAGCTACTATTCTTACATGAACTCTATTGTTGTAATGCCAGATTTTTTCATTGATCGTATCATAAAGCTAAATTCAAAAGAAGATTTTATTGATGCATTAACTGAAAAAGCCAAGCTCGGTGGTGGCAGTATACGTGGTATGCCTACTGTTGATATCAAGGGAGGTAATGCAGTCAATATTGCATATTGTTTAGCAAAACTAGGTGCAAAGGTCACTCTTTTTACAATCTCAGACAAAATTGGCGCAGCAGTGCTTAGACATATATTTTCAAAGTTCGAAGACAAGGTAAATCTTAGAATTGCAGATGGAAAACATGGCCTTACCACATCATTTGAATTTATCAATGAACAAGGTTTTAAAGCAAATGTAATGCTAAGTGACACTGGAGATAATATAAATTTTGGACCTGAGCGGGTTAATTCTGTAGATGATCTCAAAATTTTAAGAAATGCAGATGGAGTAGTTGTTGTCAACTGGGCCAGTAATTCAAGTGGAACTCAACTAATAGAACATGTCTTCAAGAACTCACCAAAATCTCTTCACTTCATTGATCCTGCTGATATTGAAACAAGAAGACAAGAATTTCTAGATTCATTAACAAAGATAGCCGACATCATTGACATTTTGAGTATAAATGAAAATGAATGCAACTCTCTTGCTAAGGCTATAGGATTCGATTCTTTAATACCATCGAACAATTATGATTCTGGAGATGTGAAAAATGCTGCAGCGAAACTTGCAGGAAAAGTTGGAGTAAGTATTGATCTACATACAAGAATAGGTGCAGCATGGTCTAATGGCAGGGAAACAGCATTTGCCAAGGCCATTAAAGTTGAACCAAAAACTCTGACTGGCGCCGGCGACTCTTGGGACGCTGCAGACATTCTAGGATATCTGGCTGGATTAGACACAAAAGAACGATTGGTGTTCTCTAATGCATATGTGTCGCTATATATAAGAAATTCTTTAGCAGAACCGGCATGTATTAAAGATGTGTTGGAGTTGCTAGAAAGAATTGATATGTGAGGATATGTCAATATATAGATATATAAATATTTTTAAGTAAGGTTCAGCTTTAATCGGCTGTATATCATGTAACAAAAGTTGCAATTTTCTACAGACTGTTTTAGAATCCACAGGTCTAGATAATATTTCTGACAACTTTGAGAATCCGATATATGCTTAAGACTCCTTACACAGCAAATAGAGACTTTCAATTCATATGTTGCTTTTTACCATTTTAGTAGGAATCACTTGTGAAGTCATTAATGAAAGGCTCATGCAAAAAAGAGGTAAAAGGGTAGCTTGTATACTTAGATAATGAGATTTGCTTATGATACTCCACTATTGGCATTAAGGTAGTACTACTTTACCCAATAAGAGCAAGTAAATAGATTGGTTAATACAGATCATTGGAAGATAAAATCTGCAGTAAAACGTGTCGTTTATAAAATATAGGCTAATGAGGATAAGAAGGTTAAGTAAAAATAAGGCATATGTTCTGTTTCGCTATCTTTTATTTTTATATGTTAAGATTAAGATTAAGCTTGGTTGGTATTAAGGAAAAGATAGAATAGAATTAGACTACACAATCTGATATATACAATCTTAAGCATGAGCAGTTTTTATTGTGGTTCTATTGTTGCAGGCGGCTTACTTGAAACAGCATATGTAACCCATGTTACTCCTTCAACCTCATTTGTGATTCTATTGCTAATTTTTTCAATTAGTTTATGGGGCAATCTAGTCCAATCTGCAGTCATCGCATCTATTGAATCTACCACTCTGATTATGACAATCCTGCCATAAACACGCTCGTCGCCAAGAACTCCAACTGCCCTGTCATCTCCTACTGCAGCATATGCTTGCCATACTTTATCATATAATCCTGCAATATCCAATTCCTCTTCTACTATTTTACTTGCATCTCTAGCAATACGTATCTTTTCTTCAGTAACTTCTCCAATTACTCTAACTGCCAGGCCAGGACCAGGATAAGGATGCCCTTTTAAGAATTCATTTGGAACCTTAAGCAATTTTGCAACTTTTCTGACTTCGTCTTTGTATAGGCTACTCAGTGGCTCTAATACTTTTAAATTAAGCCATTTTGGAAGACCGCCTACATTATGATGCGTTTTGATAATCTCTGCTGGTCCTTTTGAAATACCACTTTCAATCACATCTGGATAGAGCGTTCCCTGTGCAAGCCATTGGAATGGTCCATTCTTTTTTCCAACATCAACAAATACATTTGCAAACTCTTCGCCTATAATCTTGCGTTTCTCCTCAGGATCATTGACTCTTTCCAGCCTCTGAAGAAATTGTTTCACTGCATCAATGTAAATTACCTGGATATCCAATCGATCTTTAAAAAGTTGGATGACTAATTTCTCCTCATCTCGCCTCAATAACCCATGATTAACAAACACACATTGTAAATTATCACCTATGGCTTTATGCAATAGCGCCGCAACAGTAGTAGAATCGATCCCTCCACTTACTGCACAAAGCACTCTGTCATTTCTAACAGTCTTTCTAACATAGTTAATTGTCATCTCTATAAAACTCTCCATATCCCAATTAGGTTTTGCTTTGCTGATATTGTGAGAGAAATTCTTCAAAACCTGAATCCCCTTGTATGTATGCACCACTTCTGGATGAAATTGTAGCCCGTAAAACTTCCTTCTCTGATTCCCTATAGCAGCCGAGAATGAGCTCTTTGTATGGGCCAATACTTTGAACCCATCAGGCAACTTCTCTACAGCATCTCCGTGACTCATCCAACATTTTATTTTATCATCCATGTGACTAAATAGGTCAGTTTTATCATCAATAATTAAGTCAGCATGACCATATTCTCTATCAGTTGCTCTTTTGACTCTCCCGCCGAAATTATTTACGATTATCTGATGACCATAACATATTCCTAAAATTGGGAACCCCATCTGGAAGATCTTTTCGTCAGGTTTAGGAGAATCTTTTGAATATACACTTGCAGGTCCGCCAGAGAGAATTATTCCCTTTGGGTCTATTTCTTTAATTACTTTGGCCGGGGTATTATATGGTAAAAGTTCACAATATACATTTCCTTCACGTATCCTTCTACATATTAAGTGGCTATACTGAGAACCAAAATCTAGAACCACTATCTTATCCATGTTATATTTTATCTGCCAACCTTTTCTATCATTCTTGTAAAAACCCAGGCAGATGTATTGAATATCTCATTAAGTCGTTCGTTATCTCTATAGTTATTAATGATAATCCTTTTAATCAAACCGTTGTTATCTTCTTCGATCTGATAATTCAGTAATTCTGATTCTTTGATTTGTCCGTTATTTACTTTTTCAGTATCCTTCGTTTTCATTCCTTCCAAAATTCTATTTAAGAAAAAAGACTTGAAAGGCGGAGTATTAACGTTGAGATTAATTCCTTCTGCAGGAGAAATTTCCACCGTGCTTCTCGATATTTCAACGTGCGCTAATAATAGGTTATCTTTAAGCCGTTTTAATGATCTGGATTCTCTGAATTCCATTTCTTCTGTCTGTTGCTGTCTAGGGAGAACATTTTCTGCAATGTCATTCGTAGTCGCATCTCTCTGCTGATTTGCGTGGATTGATGTCTTTCCAGAAATATTTGTACTTTGGGCTATAGGCGATAAAGTATATGAAGTACTAAGAGCAGAAGCAGCTTTAAAACTACCGTGTTTTAGTAGATTATCAACTAGTGAAAGTGTAGTACGTAATTTTTCAATTTCATCTTGCTTGTCAGAAATTTGTTTGACAAGCCATTCACGTATTTCGGCAGCACGTCTGACATCGTCTTCTGAATAGGTGGGCATGTGTAATCCATCTTTACATAAATAATATAATAATTTTTCATATTGTATATAATAACGATAATCATGATCATTGAATATATGATGAGATTCTATTTCTGAAATGATGACAGTTTATGTATTTATTACGAATATTAATTTGTGGTGTTTCTGCTGATACAAAAGTTTCGAAAAATAAGCTACCGTTAGTTTTGTTATAGGTTAAATTATCAATCAAATTTTGATAAATTAAGTTCAGTTGTCTTCATTGATTATGAAATGTTTGAAGCCTTTGATTGGTCTTGTAGATGTGTCAAACAGGTTCGACTGGGACCCCTGCTTCGCAAGCATCTCTAACAACTTTCTAGCCACTTTCATTTTTTCATTCTTCAAGTTCCCATTTCTTATTAGTTCTCTTGAATACCTGTTAAGGTGATGTCCAAATTCCATTCCTATAAGGATAATTTCCTTAGCTGAGAACTCCTCTGCCAAAAAAACACATCTATCGCCGTCAGTAAAACCTCCAAAATTATATACGTTTTCGACAGGCATCACCTGTGTGGACCCAATAATGTGACTGAATTTCGGCACTAGCTTTTTGAGCATTGCGATATTGTCTCCATGGGCATGGACGACCATTGTTGCTCCCAGCTTGTCTGCCTTTTGTAAAAATGAGGGATTGCCATCTAAATCTGTAACAACAATGTTGGGCTTTATCTTTCTCTCAATTAGAACTTGAGCTGCTCCATTTGCAACTATTTTTATAAATTTTGCGTTCCTTTTTATAAGTCCAAGATTCTTTTCTAAACCAGGGCCAGATCCTATGACGATTACTTGTTTTCCTGCAATTTTCCTTTGCAGTACTTTTTTATCTAAGGCTTTTCTCTTTATCATTTTAGATAGAATATTTGCCGCTTCCTGATCCTTCTGAGTACTATATCCGAATCGCTGTCTGATGCTCTGATAATGAGGAAACCAATCAACAAACTCCATTGCTACAATTAAATGGAAGTTCTTAATAGAGTGTTCCTTTATTGCTAATCAAAGCCTAGACATACATCCAACTAAATTTATCGTTAGTATATCACAAGGTCAATCTCTCTATTATATTACATATAATTATGATTATGGAAAGCCATGTTTATCAAAGAAATGGTATTTTAACGCACTCATGAGGATATTTTTAATACCATTGTTTTAAAAAATAAATAATGAAAAATAAAGAAACGAACTAAAATTTTTACTCCATGTCCATACCGCCCATACCGCCCATACCGCCCATACCGCCCATACCGCCCATACCGCCCATACCTCCTCCTCCTGGAGGCATCGCAGGAGCTTTAGATTTGCTTGAAGCAATTACATCATCTATTCTCAATAACATACAAGCAGCTTCGGTGGCAGATTTTATGATTTGTTGCTTGACGACAACTGGTTCTAACACATTTTGTTTGAACATGTCAGCAACTACTGTGTTTCTTACATCAACGCCGGTCCATTTCGAGCCTTTGCTTTGTTTTGCTCTTAATTCTGTCATGGTATCGATGGGATCCATACCTGCATTTTCTGCTAGGGCCAATGGAAGAGAATCTAGTGCATCTGCAAATTTTTGAACTGCTAATTGTGCTCTTCCTTCCAAGTTTCCTGACCATTGTCTCAGCTCATTTGCGATATATGCTTCAGGAGCTCCACCACCTGCCACTATTTCAGGTCTTTCAAGTACGTCCTTCGTTACCATTAAAGCATCATGTACCGAGCGGTCGGCTTCATCAACCACTCTCTGTGAACCACCCCTTATAAGTATGGAAACAGCTTTTGGATTCTTGCATCCTTCGATGAATACCCATTTGTCTGTCTCAACTTTTCGCTCTTCTACTAAATTAGCAGAACCAAGGTCCTTATCTGTCAGATCGTCAAGATTGTTTATTATTCTTGCTCCAGTTGCCTTGGACAATTTAAACATATCACTTTCCTTTACACGTCTTACTGCCATGACACCTTCTTTGGCAAAATAGTGCTGTGCTACATCGTCAATACCCTTCTGACATAATACTACATTAGCACCTGCAGATACTATCTTATCAACCATAGATTTGAGCATCCTGTTCTCTTCATTGAGGAACATTTGCATTTGCTGGGGCTCATTAATACGGATCTCTGCACTCATTTCAGTCTTTTCGATTTCAAGAGCAGAATTGAGCAATGCTATTTTAGCACCTTCGACCATCTTTGGCATACCAGCATGAACAACTTCTTTGTCTAGTACAATACCTCTTATCAATTTAGTATCGGCCATGGATCCGCCTGCTTTCTTTTCTACCTTTATGTTATCTAGATCGACTTTCAATTCGTCATCATCTCCAATTTTTTCAACCACTTGTTTTGCTGCATCAACTACGATCTGACTTAGTATAGGGCTGTCTTCAGAAACTAGTTTTGAATCCATGCTAGTCTTCGCAATCTTTATCAATCGCTCCTTATCGTTTACGTCAACTTTGATTGCGATCTTTTGTAACAATTTGAGAGCCTGTTCAGATGCAGCTGTATAACCATCTACTATTACAGACGGATGAACATCTTTGTTAACTAAATCTTCAGCTTTCTGTAACAATGAGCCTGCAAAAACCACTGAAGATGTCGTTCCGTCACCTACTTCATTATCTACTGATTTGGCAACTTCAACCATCATTTTAGCTGCTGGATGTTGAACATCAATTTCCTTCAAAATAGTTGCGCCATCGTTTGTAATTGTAACATCGCCAAGACTGTCTACCAGCATTTTGTCCATACCTCTAGGACCAAGACTGGTCTTGACAAGCTCTCCAATCAGTTTTGCTGCGGTAATATTGTTCTTCTGTGCTTCCTTTCCCTTGCTTTCCTTAGTTCCCTCCTTTAAAATTAATACTGGCATTCCGCCAGCAGTAGCTTGTTGAATTGATGACATTTCATTTATCACCTAGTAGAATATTACATGTTTTCTTATGCCTCTTTTATAGTTTTACACATTATATTATATTTCTAACCTTTTTTTCTTTTCATCGAACCTACTTCTAAACCTAGCTATTTCAATTACCATGCGTTCATGTCTTCCCTCTCCAATCTTTTCTATCTTATCCAATGCATCAACATCAAACATAACTCTTCTCCCATTTACTGAATATACTTTGGCTTTGAGAAGAACTTCAGCCCCTACAGGAGTAGCTGCCAAATGTTTAATCTCCACAAATGTTCCTACAGAATCCCACTGTTCTTGTGGTATAAATTGCTCTTTAAGAAGAAGTCTACAAGTTTCTTCCATTTCCGATATCATTGAAGGAGTGGAAAAAACATTCTCGCCTTCCCAAAGAAAACTTGTTGATTGATTTTGACTGACTCTAATCTTCCTCTCTTTCGTAGCGCCAACTTTAACCATTATGCTCATAATATTTATCTATGTCTTACTGCTAAACCATGCTTTTAGATTTTCTCCAAGATAATTTCTTAATAGTTCTATCAAAGCCTATTGACGCTTCATAATAATGTGTTTGCATTTGATTTGCAGACAACTAATCTGATTATGATGTATTTATTATTGCAGAACTTTAGGTTACGATACGCTTCTCGTTTGATGGATTGATAATCTATTCTATGTCGAGCCAAATATGACTATATATATGAGATCTACATGCTTTGAAAGCAAATAATCCGACAAAAATCATATCAATCTATAACCTTCAATAGTGCTCATCATCATATATCCAATTAGAAGGGGTCGTTGTCTAGCTTGGTATGATGCCAGCCTCGGGCGCTGGAGGCCGCCGGTTCAAATCCGGCCGACCCCACTAATCCAAATCAAGAAGGCTAATTAGTAAAAGTTGTATGTTAACTGAATATAGGTAAATGTCTTAATTAAGAAACATGGAATATTCTTGTACATATGCCATAATTATTACAAACTGTTCAAAAAAATTTAGCTAATAAGCGCAATATACATTCTAGCTATAAGAATATCTACGCTAAGGTATATAATATAGCTTAGTGGACAGTTTGTTTTTGAATGTAAATAAAGAGTCTAAATTAACGGGCTTGGGATTAGCCATTACCATTAACCTTGTCAATGAAATATCTGGTTGCTTTTATTATTTGTACAATAGTCTTTGTCAAGATTATTCAGGATTTCATTGTTTATTATACCTCTCCACAATTATTTGAGTCCCAACTTTCTTGTTATTCTTACGAAGAAAAAATTAAATTGTATTTATAGATGTGAATTTATTATACGCCTATCTGTCACAATGAGCAGTCTTCATTACAGTCTGGTAAAACCTAAAGCAGACTGATCGAAGAGCTTTTCGATATGGTTATCACAAAGTGTGTATCTGCTGTTTGGCTATCTTCTAGATTTAAATTATCCTAAAGCATTTACCACTCTTATGTCGGAAGCACAACCACAACCACAACAGAATCAACAAGTACACAAAGAAGGAACTCATGATGCTATATACATAGGAAAGAAACCTCTGATGGCATATGTTACATCAACACTCATTCAACTAGCTAACCAGCCTTCTGTGACAATTAAGGCAAGAGGTTTAAGCATCGGAAGAGCGGTAGACGTCTCACAAATCATCTTAAAAAGAATGGAGAATGCAGGATACAAGATAGGTGATGTAAGAATTGGTTCCGAAACTGTTCAATCAGAGGATGGTAGAACACGAAATGTTTCTACAATTGAAATCGAAATAAAGAGAAGCTCATAGGGGCTCTCCGATACTTTTTGTTACATGTGTATACGCATATGTATTAATTTTTGATTTAAAGATGGGAAGACATGCCGCTATATATCTTGGACACTTAAACCCATTAACGACTGCACATGAGAATATAATATCTTTCTTACTGAGAGATTGTAAGAATGTATATGTCTTCCCTGTAAGATTTCTGAGCGACGACACAGAAATTAACACAAGAAGCTTCCCTTTTCCATACAATATTAGAAAAGCAATTATAGAGTCTGTCTTTAGTAACAACGATAGAGTTATAGTCTTGCCAGGCTATGCGTTCTTTTCCCCATTTATAAAATATGTACCGCCTTTAATTTCTCCATACTCCTGGCTCTTAAGAAGACAAATATTAAGAAGCATTAAGGAAGAAACATTCGTTTCCTATAGCGGAGATAAGATAGAGAGAATTGTATTAAGTATGTATAGACTCCACCCCATTGGGGCAAAACGACTGAGTTTTTCTTCTTCTAGTGTGAAAGAAATGCTCTATGCTCAAGTGATTCAAGAAAGCTCAAAAGAAAGAGTAACACATGAAGTAGCCGCCTGGCAGGATAAAGTACCAGAAAAAGCTATTGACATAATAAAAGATAATTGGAAGATAATAGAAAGGTTTGCTAAATCTCCTGATCTAACAATAAGGATAATGGGAACAAAATTTCCCAAGTACGGCTTTGTTTAGTTTACAAGCTTTTTATAAGCCATAAAGTGACTTGCATTCAAATGAGGATAAAGGGGGCAGAATTTGTCTGGTTTGATGGCAAATTTGTAAAATGGGAGGAAGCAACAACTCCTGTTATGAGTCATGTTTTACATTATGGTACATCTGTCTTCGAGGGTATACGTGCATACTTCGCAAAAAATAATCTTTATATATTTAGATTGAAAGAACATATGGAAAGACTTCACTATTCTGCAAAAATCTATTCATTTGCTTTAGATTACTCTGCAAAAGAATTATGTCAAGCCACAGTGGATCTACTCAAAAGGATCAATCTTAAAGAGTCATGCTATATACGACCATTGACATTTGTAGGAATGCATGGCATTGATCTTAATGTTACAAGAGATTCACCAACCCATACGGTAATTATAATTTTTCCATTTACCAAGTATTTTAAAGGTGAAGGAATCAAAGCATGTATCTCTTCTTGGCGTAGAATTCATGACACTACCACTCCGCCTATGGCAAAAGCCGCAGGAAATTATCTTAATTCAATACTTGCTATACAAGAAAGCAGACGCAACGGATACGACGAATCAATTTTGTTGGATAAAGAAGGCAATGTTAGCGAGGCATCGGGAGAAAATATTTTCATGGTTAGAAATAACAAGATTTATACACCATTTACCGCAGATTCAGCATTAGAAGGGATTACTCGAGATTCTGCGATAACTATTGCAAGGAGTTTAGGATATACTCTAGCTGAGCGTTCAATCTCACGAACTGAATTATATATGGCAGATGAATTATTTCTAACTGGTACTGCAGCCGAGATTATTGCTGTGACGAATATCGATGGCATTCAAATAGGTAATGGAAGAGAAGGGCAAGTGACGAGACAGATTCGTGAAATGTATACCAAAATTGTATCTGGAGAAGTTAATGAGTATCTGCATTGGTTAACTCCAGTATGGCAGTCATAGAATCTAACCTTAGACTAGCTATAATAGGCGTTGGTGGATGGGGAAAGAACCATGCGAGGGTTCTTCACGACCTAGGTGTTCTAGTAGCTATCTGTGATATGAATGAACAACTAGCTAAAGAAATAGCTGACAAGTATAATGTAAAATCATACCATTCTATTGATGAAATGCTTGATAACGAAAGAAAATTAGATGCATGCCTTGTATGTACTCCTACGAAAACCCATTTTGCAGTAGCAAAAAAAATAATGGAAATGGGAATTAATGTTTTTGTTGAAAAGCCACTGTCTTTTTCTTCTAGAGAATGTGAAGAGATGATGGCTGTATCGGAAAAGAAAAAACTAATTTTAACTTCAGGCTATATAGAAAGATTTAACCCTGCAGTTCAAGACATCAAGCGAATTATAGACGACAAGACGTATGGAGATTTATTAATGTTGGAATTTCATCGCGAAAATAGAATGCCACTGCATATTAAGGACGTTGGTATAATTTACGATACATCCGTTCATGATATTGATACTGCAATGTTTCTGTTTAATTCCAGACCACATGTTATTTTTGCTCGAGCTGGAAAGAAATTTCATCTATATGAAGACTTTGCAACGATTATGCTTGGGTTTGAAGATCAGAAAGTAGCAATTATTGCATCAAATTGGATTACTCCTAACAAAGTCAGGAAGTTCAGTGCTGTGTGTACCGATGGGTTAATCACCGGAGATTTTATTACCCAAGAAATTAAAATTGATCATGGAGAAGCTACAATAATCCCTCGTCGGCGGCAATTTCATGAACCTCTCGCACTAGAATTGAAGAGTTTCATAGATGCTATAGATGGAAAGATTAGCAAACCAGTGATATCAGCACTCGACGCCACTAATGTTACCAAAGTAGCAGAAGCAGCACTTTTATCTAACGATACCGGATCCCCAATATATTTGGATTTGAACTAATTATATGAAAAAATCAATGCTTGATTTACTCGCATGTCCTATAGATAAACACTATCCATTAGAGCTGTTTGAGATTAATGTAAAAGAGGATAATAATAATGAAGATGTTATTATAAGCGATGGTGTTTTATTTTGCAACAAATGTTACCGCTTCTATCCAATTATTGAGGAGATACCAGTGTTATTGCCAGATGAACTTCGTGAAAAGCAAAAGGATATTGACTTTCTTCAAGAATGGCATAATAAAATACCCCCTAAAGTTATAAATGAAGGTAATCCTTGGCATCTCTAGAGAATACAGATATACATGACGAACCAGAATTTTTCTAATGCTAATGTAATAAATTATGTTTCATCAACTGCAACAATTGGTCAAAACGTAAAGATATGGCACTTTGCATATGTGGGAGATGAAACTGAAATCAAAGACAATGTAATGATTGGGTCCCTGACCCACATTGATTATAAGGTAAAAATTGGTGAAAATACAAGGATAGAAGGTTCTGTGTATATCCCTCCCTTAACCACAATAGGCAAAAATGTTTTCATCGGCCCAGGCGCAACTTTTACTAACGATCCGTATCCTATGAGTCCAAAAATGGCTGGAGTTGTGGTAGAAGATGGAGCAATTATAGGAAGCAGGGCGGTGTTAAGGGCTGGAGTGACAGTAGGAAAAAACAGTGTGATAGGCATGGCTGCTGTTGTAACAAAAGATGTTCCCCCATATGTTGTCGTAATGGGACATCCTGCTAGAGTAAAATATTCTAGAACTGAGTACGACAAGAAACAAATAGCATGGAATTCATCTTAATAGTTATAAAATAAAATCACTACATACTTATAATTATGAAGTCCTCAGTCAACAAATTTTTAAACCTGTAAAATTATGCACAATTTCTTTATTGTCAACCTATAGTCTCAAAGATAGGGTTTGCCTTCATTAAAATGAAGTCCATGGTTTGTTTATTTTTGGACAAGATCCTCATAGAGTCGTTCTTGGTGCACGCTATAACAATCATGGTTTTATCTGTTGGGTATAGGTTGAAATTTGCAGCTTGCTGGGGCTCCACATCGCCTATATAATCTTTCAATTTTGTTTCGAGTAAAGAGAGTAACTCTATCTTGTCTCCCCTCATTTCATTAGGATCTAATGTCCATGCAATAGCCACCTTTGTACGGCTTGCCTTCAAATCACGTTTCTTTAACATGCTCCGGATTTCATCTATTATGTGTTTGATATATCCTTCTATACTTTTGATCGTACCGTTAACAAGATACATTAATGGCCCAGCTCCACCAAGTGAAGACCCGATGGCCCTAAGATCGTACAAGCCATTTGCTATATTGTCTATATAAATATCTCTGAATGTGTCGTGTATTAATCTGCTGCTCATCTCGTTACCCTGAACATGCTTGCAGATTTCTAAAACACTCGCCATGCTAGTATAATGTCTCAAGATCTTAATAGAATAAACAAACTCCGCAGACACCATGTCAACAAAATTTAGTTTGTGTATGACATCCTGTTCATAGAGCATTTTGGACATCTGTGCATCTGGTTTGGATTTGAAAGAACCCACAAGAATTTCAGAAGTAGATGATGAAGTATCTGAGCCGTTTATTGGCATGTAGTAATAGAAAATATCCTTGCCCACTGACAGGCCTGTCATGTGTTCTATCAATGCAATATTCTCGTTATTACCCCCTATTCCAGTAGGCAAACTATAAATCACCGACGTTCCTTTTTTCAATGCTCCAATTGCATCTCGGAACTTTGATGTAACATCGCTCTTTACATCTTGTCCAACCTTTCTAATCCTTGGCGCAAAAAACACATACGATGCATCGCTAATCGCGATATCAATTGGTTCAAGGGCAAGTAACGGTTCATCCTCTATTAACGATCTGACATTAGGATATGTCCGTGCAATATCTGGCTTCAATCTGATTGCCATTCGAGCTGATTCATCAATTAACGAAACTTTTGAACCTTTGAGTGCTATAGAAGATGCTATATGATATCCTTCTGTACTTAATCCGTATACAGCTGTAGCTGTCGATGATGACACTCCAGAACTCAAAGTTGGTAGTTAGCCTCCACTCTAAGCATCTCTATGATCTATCCTCACGCTATCTAAATGTTGGTTAAAGAAAAGTTTTTTCCATCATTATATACTCATATAATTATCATTGAAAATCTGGTTTGATATTCTGACACCAAAACAAGTAATGTTTTTTAAACCTATTATAGACTTACTACGCGAGGAAGGACACGAATTACTCTGCACATCTAGGGAGTACAGAGAGGCAGTTGAACTAGCAAAAATTAAACATATAGACCTAAAAATTGTTGGAAGATACGGTGGAGCTGGAAAATATGAAAAGCTGTCTGAAAGTGCAAATAGAATATTTAAACTAGCACACATAATAAAGCAATTTGAACCAGATGCAGCTGTGACATTCTCATCACCAGAAGGCGCCAGAGTTGCGTTTGGATTAGGAGTAAGACACATTGGAGTAAATGATTCTCCACATGCGGAATCCGTTGCAAAACTCACAATTCCCCTAATGAATCATCTATTCTGTCCTTGGGTTATTCCATATTCTGCTTGGCTTAGATTTGGAATTTCAAAATACAAGATAACAAAATATAGAGCATTGGATCCTGCTGCTTGGATCAAGCGAAATCCCATGTCTTATAGTAGTGTTGTTGATAACTTAAATCTTGACAGTCACAAAAACACTGTTTTGATCAGAGTAGAGGAAACAAAGGCTTCATATATTGCAGATAAAAAGATTGAAGGTAAAATTTCTATGATTGATGCACTTGTTAACAATTTGTCCGAATTAGTTAACTTAATTGTTCTCTGTAGGTATCAGGATCAGATAATAGAAATTACAAAAAGATATGAAGGAAAAGCTCATATTGTAAAGCATGTAATTGATGGAACATCATTAATTTCCTTGGCAGATGTATTCATTGGTGCTGGTGGGACGATGACAGCTGAAGCGTCCCTTCTTGGAAAGCCCACTATTTCTATTGCTCCGATCCGCTTTTATGTTGAAAAATATCTCATTTCTTCAGGTTTAGTACAAAGGGCAAGTTCATGTAGTAGTCTTATCAGATTAACAAAGAAAATGCTAATTGATAAGAGCTATGCTCAAAGACAGAAAAAGAAGGCTAGGTATATTCTTGATAAGATGGATGATCCGGTGGAGAAAATAATTTCATTTCTGAAGCATCCTGAGTAAGATTATAAAGATAGTAAGACGTACAAAAATACGCCCGAGGAAGCCCGGTGGAGGAATAAAGATTCCGCCGAATGTAGTGGCCAAGCATAGAGGCCTTTGGAGCCTTTGACCCCAGTTCGAATCTGGGCCGGGCTACATTTTTGATAGCTCATCACTCTTCATGATTAAACAACTTTGTAACAGCGATTAAGTGTAAATGATACAAACTATACGTGGACGAGTCATGTAGTATTGCAGGGCAAGGATTGAACACAATTCAGTCAGCTGACGAATTATCCAGACTGTATAAATGGCAGTTGCAATAACAAATTCACATGATCATACAGATCATC
This sequence comes from Nitrososphaeraceae archaeon, assembly GCA_045808425.1. Taxonomy (GTDB): domain Archaea; phylum Thermoproteota; class Nitrososphaeria; order Nitrososphaerales; family Nitrososphaeraceae; genus JAFAQB01. The sequence continues at coordinate 22,865 of JBJMFM010000145.1, forward strand.
CGATACCTACTGATATATCAGTTATCTGTATAAATATATATCTATGCTAAAGCAACTAAGTAGCATTCAAATACCCCTCCACAATACTTGAAAGGTTATCAAGTGCAGCCATGATACATTTCTTTCGTTTTGATAGTTCTCCTGTGTATCCAGCCAATCTGTTATAGGAAAAATTAATCATATCCTGCTGTTGTTTTGGATTAGGCGATCCAAACGAAACTCGTAACTCAAGGGCTTTCTTCGGAGTCATTTCTCTTATAATTTGTAACACTTCATCTGGCCGAAGACTTGATTCAATTTTTGTTAATGCAACTTCAATATCTTCTTTCTGCAACATTTTCAATGCAATGTTCTTCTTATTTACAGCCCTTTCAACAAGAGCTCCAATAACCTTGTGAGCAGAGCGAAATGGTATCCCTTTCCTCACCACAAGTTGCTCTGCTATATCTAGCGAAATAGCATAACTATTATCTGCCGCTTCTTTCATCCTTTCTTTGTGTACGTTGACGGATTTTATTACGCTATTCATCATTTTTATGGATTGAAGAGCCACAGTTGATGTTCGCCATAATGCAGGTTTCAAATCCTGTAGATCTCTGCTGTAGCCAGATGGCAGGGACTTGACTATTGAGAACATTGTCATCAGATTACCTATTGCTGTCGCGGCTTTTGCTCTTATTAGTTCCAGTACATCGGGGTTCTTTTTCTGTGGCATTGCACTAGATGTCGAGCTGTATTCATCAGAAATGTCAAGGTAGCCAAATTCAACTGTAGACCATATTATAAAATCCTCCGCCATCCTGCCCAATGTAATTATTAAAATAGAAAGCGCTGTAGCAAATTCTATGAGAGTATCGCGTGAATGGGTTGCATCAATAGAGTTTCTTACTAGCTCATCGAAGCCTAGTAAAGCAGCAGTTTTGTTTCTATCAATATTTATACTCGTTCCACCTATGGCACATGCTCCTAGAGATGACCGATTGATTCTTCCATATGTGATAAGGAGCCTATCCATGTCTCTAAATAGAGCATCCGCATATGATAAAAGAAAATGACAGAAAGTTCCAATCTGTGCTTGCTGCAAATGTGTATACATGGGCATTATAGTTTCTTTATTTTCGTTTGCTTTTTCCAACAATGAATCAATTAAATCAATAATTGCAGTACAAATATCGTTAATATCTTCTCGTACTTTCATGTGAATATCAAGTACTACCTGATCATTTCTAGATCGTGCAGTATGCATCTTTCCACCTGAGCTATTTCCTGCCTTCTTTATGATAAACGCTTCAAGCGCCTCATGAACATCCTCGTATCCATTAGTAGGTAGAACATCAGGATTCTTTTTTACTTCCTCCAATCCCTGCAAAATTTTCTTCAAATCAGTTAGTGTCAAAAAGCCAATCCCATACAACATTATGGAATGGGCTTCGCTACCTACTATATCATAGTAAAGTATAGCCTTATCATCATCAATTGAAGTCATAAAGTTGAATGCATTTTCATCAAGCTTAATTCTAGACCTTGATCGGTACACAATTACTGCAATCAGATCGCTTTATTTTAAGATTTTATCGTACATAGGTTGATTAAAGTGAGAATACTAACGATAACCATATCAATTTTCTATTTCCCTTCCCCCTTTATAGATCTACATTAAATTTACTCATCATCTCTATAATAGTTAAATAGGATCATACAAATTTAATAAATAATAATAATGAGCCAAGATACTCAACAGGTTCGTAAACAAATATTTGATGAGTTAACGAAGATTGTAGATCCAGAGATTGGAGTCTCAATAATGGAATTAGAATTGGTTGATAAGGTGGATCTCAATGATGGAAAAGTAAATATTGATTTACATCTGACAAGCCCATTTTGTCCAGCAGTATTCGGTTTTAAAATAGCTCAAGATGTTAGAGATAATATCTATAAACTGCAGGCAATTCAAGATGTCAAGGTCAACGTTAGCAACCATTTCATGGCAGAAGCAATAAACAAGCAAGTAAATGAAAGCAAACCTCCCACAAAAGAGTGATTCTATGTGCAAATTAATATTTAAGATTTTCGATAAGTATTCTAAAGAGAACACTGAGACTTAATAATCATATATATATACGCATAATATCCCACAAATACAATTACTCTATAAACAGTTATGAGGAGCCAAATTTTATTTAGAAAGGGATGATAATTGATAATGAGATGAAGAATTAGCGATCAGCCTTAAAGACTCGACAAGAAATAGCATAATATAGGAACGGCATGAATTATATATGCATTGATAATACGGTATTAGAGATAATCAAATTTTCTGAAGTGGTAGTTATTGAAAACCCCTATCTGTACCTTTGATGCAAAAACTGGTATATTATGCGCAAAATGCGAGACTAAGCTAAGATTAGGCCATCTTAAGCAGACAGATGTAGAAGGAGCAATAAAAATAACTAAATTAGCAGAACACAATCAAGATATCAATAAATTTACCATGGTAGGCGCCGCTAAAGTAGATGGCGATTTCGTTTTGATTCTTCGTGGTTCTGACATTAGCGTTCTGCGAGCAAATACAATGCTTCCAACTAAATTTGAACATGAATTCCAAAGTAAAGTGTGGTTTGTAGAAGCAGAGGCAACTGACAAAAGATTCATTGAGAATCTATTTTTTCCCTTGAGGGTACTAACAGTTAACTTGATCTGGCTTCCAGACGGAAATAAACTTACTAGAGTAATAATTGCAGGCAAAAGTAATAATTCTGAATCAAAAACCACTATCGAAAAAATAAAAAAAATTGCTAAAGAAATTAGAAATATTGAATTACTTGTAGAATTCGAATAATATTATAGATTGCAAAATATGACATATGACATTCATAGATCTCATTTTACAAATCAAATCGATGAGACTTTGCTTGGTCAAAAAGTAAGAGTTGGAGGTTGGATAGAAGATACTAGGGACATTGGTAAACTTGCCTTTGTGGTAATTAGGGATACAACCGGTTCAGTCCAAGGAATAGCCACTGGCGATAACCTGCAACTATTAAAAAATATTCCAAGACAGAGTGCAGTTATTGTCTCAGGATTAGTTCAAAAAAGTAAAGCTAAAGATTTTTCTGTAGAGGTCAAAGTAGAAGAAATAATCCTTCTTTCGAAGGCAGTTCATCCTCTACCAATAGATCCAACAGGAAGAGTTGAATCAGCAATCGATAAACGTTTGGATTCGAGAGCGCTCGATCTGAGAAATCCTAAAATTGCTGCTATCTTCCGTGTTAGATCATTAGCACTTCACATTATCAGAAAAACTCTATCGTCAAGAAGCTTTATTGAAGTAAATACCCCCAAAATTATTGGCACAGCAAGTGAAGGCGGCTCAAATTTGTTTAGTTTTCCATACTTTAAAAAGAAGGCATATTTGGCACAGAGTCCCCAATTATACAAAGAACAGTTAACATTAGCACTTGATAGAGTCTTTGAAATTGCTCCGTACTTTAGAGCAGAGAATTCACATACTGTAAGACACCTGAACGAATTCATCAGTGTTGATTTGGAAGCGGCATTTGTTGACTATGAAGATATAATGGACATCATAGAAGAAGTCATAAGAAATGTTGTCTCGGAACTCAATAAGAATTGCAAATCGGAGCTTGAATTAGTTGCTGGTGACCAAATTGCAATTCCGATCCCTAAATCTAGTGTCGATAGATTGACTTATGAAGAGTGTTTGGAAGAACTTATTAGAGAAGGTGAGAGGTTGGAATTTGGAGATGATTTATCCGATGCATCGCTTAGAAAGCTTGGTGCAATCCACCAGGGCTTTTATTTTATTACTGACTGGCCAACTAAGCTAAAGCCATTTTATATATATGAAAAGGAAGATAATCCAAGAATCTCAAAATCCTTTGACCTACAATACGGCTATTTAGAATTAGTATCGGGAGGTAGAAGACATCATGATTCTTCAAAGTTGCGCGCAAGACTAATAGAACAAGGATTAAATCCAATGGACTTCTCAGAACATCTCATGGCCTTCAATTGGGGAATGCCTCCCCATTCAGGCTGCGGTCTTGGATTCGATAGGTTAATGATGGTATTAATAAATTCACAGAATATAAGAGATGTAGTGCTTTATCCAAGAGACACAGAGAGACTCAGTCCTTAACAGTGTATGAAAAACTCTACACGAACTAATAAATATCTCTAATCCATATAGAAAGTTGATAAATAGCAGGCATAAAGTAATAATATTATAGCCTTCGTCTACAACTATAATTCAACTACATACATACAAAAAAGAGAGAGATATATATAAAAATACACTTTCATCAGATTGCAGCGAAATAGAGAATTGTTACTTTTTTCGTAACAACTATTTTGCGTTATAGTTTACAACTTACTTCTGCTGAAATTACATCTATTAGTTGAAAGATAAATAATTAGAGGTGCTATCATGTACCATAAGAAATCTTGAAACATTCTAATATGATTTTTTTAGTAATTTAATTATCACTTGAATACCTCGTGTGCATAAAATATCTTTGTTCAGTATATTAGCATACCTTCTATCTCTTATGATATATTCTATGCTACTCTATAATCCCAATATTAAAAATTGTTCTGATATAAAACGCTCTCTTATCAAAGCAAGAAAAAATTATGTAATTGGGCTTTAACGAAAATTATGGCGATTAATAATTGTAATGTTGAGATAGCATATAAGGAGACAATTCTTGGCTACTTTATGTTTTTAAAACTATTTGTAATATGCATTTGTACCTCTTTTATTTTTTCTTCAAATATATATGCGCTAGATCGGTGAGTAGTGGTAGAGTAGATAATCCATACTACCGGATTAATTTCCATGAATTTTTTGTCTATCAAAGATGGCATTGGCTCAGCAGGATGTGAATGGAAAATTCCAACTACGTGCATATCCTGCTTTTCAACTTTTTGATATATATCGATAAGTTGTTGTGGATCCATACTGAAAGTAACCTTCGATGAATCGGAATTTCTCATAGGTATTAAATTAATGATATGGACGTCTTTTCCAGTAGTCCTACCCACTAAAATGGCACATGATTCATTGGGTAACATATTTTCTGCCAAAGACACTAAATTATTATGTTGTTGTGTAGTTAGCATAATTCTATCTATCATATCAGGGGTAATCGTCGTAATATGTTATATCTCGTTCTTTATCGTTGCGTTACAAATGGCTGAAAGGGATCAGCACATATTATGTAAAGCGAAATTAAAACTCAGGATGTGATATCAATGCGCATTTAGCGTGGTTCACTAAACATATGTTCGTTCTATGTATCTTAGTTTATGTTTGAAATAAAGCTGAAATATATATTTACACTCCTGATCCTAAGCCGTTAATGCAAATATCATAAATTTTTACACGTAGCTGATAGACGAATCAAAAACATGAATTTGAGCAATAATCAGACTCAATTTTGGATTTAATTTACTATGTTAGCATAAAGTTAACATGGCTGGCAGCGTATTTTTCTAGTAGATCATAATTTGGTTGTACTAAAGCGAGAAAAGATTAATTATATCAAAACCTTCAAGCTATCTGACATATGACTGACTGGGATTTGCTCACACCTGGAATAGGGCTTACTTCAATAGGAATTGTGGGAGTTGGAATTTCACTTGCTGGAATAGCCAAGACGTTTGTAGAAGGGATGCATGCAGTTTCGCTTTTAACCATGTTCATTGGCATGATTTTCCTTGCGGCTGGCTTGTTCAAAGATGGTTTTCCGTCAACAGGGCGAGCAAAATCTGCTACTTTCATTACACTGGGTTTTCTTGTATCCTTTGGCGTCGCCGCCGCTGTAACTGCGAGTACGCAAGTTCCAAGTATATTTGCGTATATTGGATTGATGATTTTAATTTCAATTCCAGCTGCGGTTCTAACAGTTGCATCATACAAAAGAACACCGTATATAAAAGCACTTGCTGTTATTTTTATTGGAGCCGCGGTAGTAGGAGGCGCTAGTTTTTATATATTTGGATTAGCTACCCCAAAGGCATCTAGTTCACAGACTAACGGAGGTGGAAATACTACTACTACTGGGTCTACAGCAGCTCAACCGCCCCCAAATCTCTCCCAAATCATAAAGGTAAGTATTCTACCTGGTGCATCTGCCCAAGGTAACCCCAATTTCGATCCTAAAAGTCTTAGCATCAAAAAGGGAGTTGGAATACAGTGGTCGAATAATGATAATGTTCCCCATACTGTGACTAGTTATAAAGATGCAGGTAAATCCTTTGATTCCTCCATTATTAAATCAAAAGGTAACTTTACACTTGATACTACAAAGCTAGGTGAAAAAGAATACGATTACTTTTGCACTTTGCATCCGTTTATGAGGGCTAAATTCACTATTGATAGTGGTAGTAGTAGTGGTGGTGGTGGTGGTGCTGCTACTGCTAACAAATCCTCTGCTAATACTGCTATCAATTCTAGCAAAAGCTAGCAATATGTATTTCTAATTTCTATGTGCAGACAGTTTTAGATAGATTAACCTAAATAGATATCGGATTTACATGATTATTCAAACTCTTCTGTGCTGTTAACTACTATAAGCACAAAAAGCAAAAATCTATATTTTACAAAAGATTTTTCTTGCAGAGGTTTTTATCAATATGACGATTGTTCAAAGAACCTTGTTGCGAAGATTTTTGTCAGCTTTGTTTTTATGTACTACTATCTCCTTTCTCCTGCCAAACCATAATTCTGCAACTCCATCACTTGATTTTATCTGTATCAAAATCATGCCTGTAGTTTTCTCTATTTTCCTGAGAGAATTAATATTCATATTATAATCTTTAGCACCACAGATAACAAACTCCCAATCTTCTGCTGATGCATAATTGTAACTGAAGTTTCTGCTGAAATCTATAGAATGTCTTATCCAATCAATGCATTCATCTATTTCTAGCTGAGTTAATTAGATCACTACCCAATTCTTAGGTGGAGTTATAATATTTTTAAGCAATCTGATTCTATTAGCTAGAGTATAAATAATGAAAATGCTTAACAATAAAATAACTTCTGGAAAATATTACAATAATTAAGTAGAACAAAATTATATGTCACAAATAAATATAAGTTTTATATTGTATGATTGAACTTCGTATCTTGACCTAATTCAAGATACTGCAACAACAAACAAACACATGTTTTTGGAAAGTTGAGTAATAAGCCATCTATTATTATATACAAACGTGGGATATGGTAACAAGTAATAAGATACCACAACAAAAGTACTGCTTTATTAGGTGTAAAGATATTGCGGCCGCAAGAACAAAGTGAAAACAAGGGCATAATGTTGGGCCATCAGAAATCTTGGATGTAATATACGTTTTTATCTTTGAGCCAAGTCTAAAACATGGAGTTTGTTCGGCAAAAAAAGAGGAAAACAGGCTCTTTCTGAAAGCAATAGATCTTGGTATGATATTGTTACAAATACATTCCTATTCAATTCAAGTTTAGCTATTATAGTTCTTCTTATCTCTCCTATTCTATTCACTATCATAGCATATCCTGATACTTTTAGCCTTTCATGGAACGAAGGACGTGGTGGATTTCTCTTTGCAATGGTTTTCATTGTAGTGGAGCTAATTGGTACACATCATAAAATCAGCAGCAAGAAAATATACACAGTAATTGGTTTGTCAGCAATCACGATAGGATATTTTATATCATTATCTTTTGGTCTACGAGATTCGATCGTTGCTGCTGCGCACTTCTACAATGTTCAGCTAGCTGATAGCTGGAAATGGATGTGGGACTTTATCATAATGGCAGTTTATGTAGGCTCATCACTAGGAGTATTGTTTGGAAAAAAATGGTACAAGGTCGCTCCTGCAGGGGCTATTTATTTAATCGGAAGTGCAGCAATTCTATCGCTTGATGCATTTTTTCCTTTCGACAGCCTTGGCCCTCTTCAGTTAATTGTACCGGGATATTTACAAATAGATCAGACTGTAATAAGATTTATCGATGACCATATAATGAACCTTGGACCAGGTATACCTGCTACTGCCACTGGTAATCTATTAGTATTGAACGGTTTGCATGGACCATTTGCACTACAGGTGTTTTGGCCCTCGGCAGGTGTTCATAGTATGATCATCTATACACTAGTGATGCTTGCTTTCCTTTTCAAAATGCAAATCCCTGTTCAAAGGAAAATTATTTATTTTCTAATTGGTACGATAGGAACAGCGACAGTAAATCTAATCCGTATAATTTCATTGTCTATGTTTGCATTGATAATAACAACTAATGTTCATGAATGGGAAGCATTTCATTCTGTTGCTGGTGAAATCATGTTTCTTCCTTGGCTAGGAATCTATATAGTTGTCATCATGTTTATAGAAGGTAAAATAACACGGAAACTCCAGGTAGTAGCAACAAATTCAAAAATAGTCTCTTCTACTACAAGAGATGATCCGATAAAGTGGATTCTTTCAAAGATGAAAAATAAAATAAAAAATATGTTAGGAATGGAATGACGTTGTTATATATATAGCTTCATTCTTCTTTAGCACAGTTCAACAAACGATACTTCTAAGTATCATGATAAAAATGCTTCTCAAAAGCTCTACCAAATGGACGATGTAGTTGATGCATTATATCGAAACTATTTAAGAGAAATAATTATGCAGCCACAAAAAGGAATTAGTGAAAAATTCGCAGCGGCACATCATCCTAGATGTTACATTTCTGCTCTATTACTATTGCTATATCTAGAACGTATTTCAGACCATGCTTGTTGTATTGGTGATTCTGTTAATTATATTGTAACTGGTTATTCTAGTCCAAGGCGTTAATTCAGGGCTATTCTATTGAAATTTTGTACCTGCATGTGTATAATTTCGTCACTATTCTATTACTATTATTACTACTCATGGAATAATCCCCCCTCTAGCTGCGTTAAAGCAAGGAAGGAAAGCTATACAATTTCCTCCTTTGTCCTCTGATGGTGCTATTCCTTCTGATGATGTAATATTTCCTTCCGGAACCGCCCTTGGCGCTATAGATTTTGCCGCTGGTGGCTGTATTGACTCTGACTGGGGAGGTTGTGATGGAGGTTGTTCTGGCATAATAAGACCAGGAATTGGAGATGATGGTGGTAGTGCTTCTGTTCTTATTGTAGTATTTGCTGCTGCTGATGTTGTTGTAATATTTGATGGTTGTGTTTTTGGAAGACCACAGATATGCGATTCAGTCGTATTAACAGATTTGAGCTTTGATAATGGATTATTAGGATCACACATTGCTTTTTGTTCTGGTGTTAATGTTAGATTTCCTTCTATTGATGATGACGATGATGTAATATTATTTCCTTGGCCTTGAGCTATACCAAAGTTTCCAGATTCTGATAATAATGTTGACGCTATTACCACTATACTTACAGCAAAGATAATTATTATCATAATAGGCATAATATTAGTCGGTCTGACCATGATATATAATCATATAATATATCCTAAACCATGTTTTTTAACTCTCAGGAACAAGATTATGAAATATTTTATATAACGACTTTCCAATATCTGAAATCCAAAAAGGGCAGACTTATGTTAGCACAATTCATCCAAAAGATTCTCTTAAGAACGACAAAGATAATTTTTGAACAAAATAGCCGTCTTTCTTATTTTAACTAAAAAATACATTATTCCTTGGTACCTGCGATCATTTAGTCATCATCACCACTTATTATATTGGTAATTGATCAGAATTATGTAAAATAGTTGGCAATTCAAAGTAAATGTCGCATATGCATATTCTTTTTGTGTATACCTCTAACATTATCTGCATTTACTCATTTTTGGAGCCCTATAGGATTCCCTACCCTATACTTTGATGAAGGTATATACATGCGAAGAGCTATGCATGTGCTAACTGGTCAGGGTCCACAAGAAGAATCGACATTCTATGATCACCCATACTTTGGACAATTATTTTTGGCAGGAGTATTCAGGATTATAGGCTATCCTCATCTATTAATTACCTCATCTGGCGGGGAGAACCTAGAACGTATAATTGAAATGCTTTATTTTGTTCCACGTGTTTTAATGGGAATACTTGCTGTGGTTGATACTTTTCTTATTTATAAGATATCAGAATTTTATTATAATAGAAAGGTTGCTCTGATATCGTCTGTTATTTTTGCAGTAATGCCATCGACCTTGATGTTAAGATGGATATTGCTTGATAGTATCGAGCTTACTTTACTTCTATCATCAATATTGTTTGCAGTATATACAGGAAATCCCAAAAATAATAATAGAAATAGAAACAAAATAAATGTTTCAACAATTTTATTGTCAGGTATTTTTTTGGGATTTGCGATATTTACAAAAATCCCAGCTTTCACTATGATTCCAGCAGTGAGCTATATTATTTATAGACGGAATAATGATAGACATCCGAACACATTACTTGGACTATGGTTTATTCCAGTGATATTAATACCTCTAATTTGGCCTGCCTATAGCATATCAGCTGGTACGTTTAATTTCTTGATAGATGGTATTTTATGGCAGACTCATAGAGAAAGTCAGCCATTATTTAATTCTATATACCTCATTTTTAAAAGTGATCCGATTTTGTTGATAATTGGTATAGCCGGCTTATTTTTTGCAACCGTAAAAAAGAATTTCCTGCCTTTGCTGTGGGTCTTTCCATTGATGATTTTCCTCTACTTTATAGGATACGTATCATTATATCACTTAATTCCTTTATTGCCAGCTTTTTGCATTGCAGCTGCTTTATTGATTAAATGGCTATCAAACAAAATTAGCAAAAAAAAGATTCAGAAAATATTATTCCCATTTATCATAACTTCAGGAATATGCATTGTCGCATTAATCAATACTAGTATGTTAATAACAACAAATGTTAATTTCGCTTACTTCAAAACAGCAGCATTTGTTGTGCAATATTTAGAGAACGTTAATCAAAGGACTCTTTATAATAACTATAACAGAGTAACCATAATAGGTGATGCATTTTATTTATGGATGCCCCAGTATATATTTCAGCTGGATCATGATTATAAAATGTATTATGATAAAACACCGTATAAAACTGAAAGAGTTCTTTTAATAGTCGATCCCGGCCTTATTAATGCCATGTCAAGAAACGATATTGGAGCTAAACAAATTCAGAAGATCTATAACGCTCCTAATAAAATCAGCTTGGCGAAATTTCAACAAAATGAGAATAAAGATAACAAGATATTGATATATGAATACAAGTCAAACGATGTGCAAATAAAGTGAACTGAGGATGAAAAGTATTATGTTATTATTATAGGTAACGATCGGGGGCGTAAATAGAGGTAAAGTTACAAAGATAACATTTAAAAATTGTTACCTATTGTTACTTACCGGTAGTGATCCCACCTAGGTGGGACAGCAAAACAAGATATGTGTGTTAGTGTCGGCAGACAATACCTCTAGAACCTAAACAGAAAGCACAAAAAAGAATCAAACTTCTTGTGGCTTCAATCTTGTTGCTATACTGTGAATCATATTTGGTAAATAGCAAATATTGTACTAACAGATAGCGATCAAAGAGATATTGTCAAAACACGGGTAACTTCTTCTATATGCTGCTATTTAGAGAAATGATAGATCTCAAGATCACAATCAAATAGTCATTGTAGCTTTTATAATAGTGAGAACGAACATACACAAAGAGCTGCTATTACTTTGTATGGCTCAATAATGCCTTAAGAATAATCATATGCGAATATAAATTTACTACAAGATGATCATGCGTTTGATATAGTATGCACAAATAATCAGTCACTACAGAATCTATGTAGTCACACATTGTAATCGGTAACTTTTTCTAAAAGTTGTGTATAAAATAATACAGGATTATTAGGATACCAACTAATGAATACTAATATACAGCTTCATTTTATTAAATTCATATCGTCATTTTTGTAATTTTAGTTGAATAATGACAATGGTATACCCACAACTAATTGTTGATGTAAATTTGATATATTATATATGATAATTATACACATGAGTTCAGCTGATAACAATGACAATGGCAACAAGGTACTTGCTACAATAAATTGGAACAATATTGTAAACCAAGATGCCAGAAGCACAGATGATGCTCCACTAGGAAAGATTCAGGGACTTTTTGAGCCATTTGTAGTTACAGAGAAGGGTACAATAACCAAGGAAAAGTACTATATTCCAAAATCTCTTATTGAAAGATATGATAGAGAAATATTGTACTTTGGTATAACGGAACAAGAAGCAAATGTAATTTGCAGACATGATACTCCTCCTTCTGATGACAAAACCAAACAAATACAAACAGTTACTGAAAATCTGATCGCATCCAGAAAAAGACACGAATTAACTACTATGCCTGGAGAAAAAAAACAACAATATGAAGAAAATGAATCAGAGTACCAAAAACAAGATGATAATGATATATCAGCAACTGATCAAAATCAAAGTCTTGAAAAAAGATCGACAACAGCAATAACTACAGCAGCATCTATTCTGAAGCCAGAAGTTAACCAAGAAGAAATAGTTAGAAAACTAAAGCACGCAGCTAGTGAATTCAAAGATATGATCGTTACAGGCGCTAATTTTGCAAAGGACAAAATTAAAGAGCAACAAGAATCAGCAGAGGAAAAGAAAGCTGAGAAGGATGCAGAAAAGATATCAAAAATGGGAGATCTAGCGGTAAAGTTCTCGAGTTCATTTGATGATATATTGTCTGAAATTTCATCTAGAACATACGAAGAGCAAGAGCATATTTACAAAGGATTTATAAAATTACTTGATCAGCAACGCGAACTTGTTACTTCAAGGAAAGATTTAGCAATTAAGTTGAAAAGTTCTGTACAAAAACCACCTGCTTCTGCTAATCCCTACCTCACAGAAGAGCCAGAGAAGGAGAATAAACAACTTGCAAAAGAATCTCAGTCATATAAGACGACATCATCTGACACTGCAACTACTGCAGCTACAGCAGAAGTACCTTCTACAGAGATTCCGTCGGCTGAAATCTCAAAGTGGAAAAAAGCAACAGCAACAGCCGATAGACACAGAACAAAATCAGATAAAGTAAGAAAAAAGGAAAAACGAAAGGGAGAAGAATAAAGATCATCTGATCAATGGTATAAATCGATTAATGTACGGATATATTATACCAAACTTTGATAAAACTCTAAAATCATTATTATCATTATTATTATTTTATCCCATCCTCCTGCTTTGAAAGTCAAAAATAAAACTCTTCATGCTTACATACCTGCGGACATCTTTTGCAGTGTACACAACTAGCCTGTTTACTCTCTGCTAGAATCTTTGAGTCTCTTTGCAATCTTTAGTTTTGAATTAATTACATTGATCTGTTCTTCTAACAACTTTTTATAGCCCGTAAGTAACCTTTCCTGACTTTCATAATCTTCTCTACCTATTTCAGCCATTGTCTGTTCAAATATCATAACTATATTATCTGCATGTGTTTTAAGAGCTTTAATATCTCTTGCGTCCTTCTGTGGACCAATACCAATAGTTTCGGCAGATTTATCCTTGAGCTCCCTAGTTTTCTCTTCTGTCTTTGCAATTGCTTTTCTACTTAAGGACTTTATCATATCTTTAAATGATTGTCCCGCTTCTTTGGCTTTCGTAGAAACTGATTGCTGTCCTTCCTGTTCTTGTTGGGATGGAGAGTATTTCATATCCGAATTTTCTCTATATCCTGTATTTGATGACTCTTCGTTCACGACCTTTGTTTCCTCGACTGGTTTGGTGGAATCATTTTCCGACACTTCAGCAGGAACGGTATGCTCTGCATCCTTGTCAGTAGCGTTTGTATTCTCTGAACCTTTAGCATTCATTGTGTGCTTAAATGCGCATTCAAGCTTAATAAGAAATATTCAATTTTATAAAATGAAGTATTATCTAATTGTCAGAAGTATATAGATCTATATATGATTAGAAGACAACTAGTACGTAATAGTTGCTTATATCATCGTTATATGTATCACCCCATCTATAATCGGCATTATTTTTCTGCAAATGGTTATTTAATTCAGTATATTCAAGAGCGAATTCCTCTTACTTCATATATCGTAAAATGGTCCTGTGGTTATTTTGTTTGTCTGTATGATTCTATCCATCACAATTTTTTCTTGGATACCGACATACTCTTCTAGCAATAGAAATAACAAGGAAATGATATATGTAATTTCTGGTTTCATACCCCTTTCTGCTGCTCAAGTTAGTAGAGTTTATCTTAAAGCAAATATTAGTAAAGTTCTTTGCAGTAAATACAATTCATCAATTACTTTTTTATATATCTATTTCTTATAAAATGTAAGAATATTACTATAGATACAGTTGATAAATAGCTGAAAGTGTAAAAATTACAATATTAAATATTGAATTAATATGAATAATGTTCTATATATTAGTTATATAAGCGTTATACCTACATCCATTAATACACTGGATAATAATAATAAAATGATATGGGTAAGGTAGCAGAGAAATTTAAACAAAAAATAACAGGTGCTAAAAACAAAGTAAAGGGTACTGCAGATAAAACAACTAGCAAAGCTAAAGAAGGTGTTTCATCTACTGTTTCTACCACTAAATCTAGAACCAGCCAACAATCTAGACGATTCGAAGAGGGCGGTCCTGGTACAGAGATTGGCAGAAAAGATGACCCATTGACTGAATATAGAGAGAAAGAGCCGATGACTCCTGCAAAAATAAAGGAGCATGAGCCAACAGCTGTAAAAAGAGAAATGAGTGAAAAAATTTCAGAATCAGGACAAACAGGTACAAGCAGCCAAGAGGCAGCAGAAAAAGCTAGACGAAGTGGTATGACAAAAGGAACTGCTGGTTCTGCTGATACTGGTAGTGAATATGAACAAGGTGCTGCTGGAGCAAACAAGTAATAGGTCAACCCAAAAAAAACAAAAATTTACATTTGTTTTATCGCATAAACTCTCCTTTCTTTTTCAATTTTATATATTATGCCATGACCTATGCAAAGAAAATAGGCTAGGTTAGCTAATTAATGAATAATCAAAATTATTAATATTTAGCATTGCATATAGCTGAAAATAGCTTGTAATCCATTTTTTCTTGCAATAAGACTTAAAATATATTGTATATTGATTTCCTGTTTGAGAGTTCAGTATTAGTCATGTCATGCTACCTTGGAGTTGCCATATTTTTCATAGTAAATTAGTTCATTAAGTGGTAGACGGTTCTTTCTCTTACCTCCCAATTTTCTTGCAGGATATCCAAAGCCTACTACAACGGTAGGACTAAGATCCTGTGGAATTCCAAAGTCATTTCGAAGTTCTGCTTCTTTTATTCCTGTAAATAGCCCTGAACCCACTCCCTGATTCCATGCCGCTAGCTGCATATTCTGTATTACTCTCCCAGCGTCAATCAAATGAAAGTTGTACTTGGGATTTGTTAGAACTATTATTGCAAAATTGGCGCCTGCAACCCAGCTTCCACTTGTACTGTCATGAGCTAACTTATTGAGATTATCTTTATTTTCAACTAAGATAAATCTCCAGTGTTGAGTGTTAAGACCAGTGCCTGTTAGCCTAGCAGCTTCAAGAACCTCTAACCTCACTTCCGATTGAACGAGCTGTGCACTGAATTCTCTTACTTCAAGCTTGGTTGTTAAACATTCAAAAGTATCCATATTGTATATGCTTATGATCCAGTATCAACCATCTTAAAGCTTTCAGGAACTTGATAACACTGGTTACTAAGTTATTCCCATATTTCTTAATCAAATGTGTTATATTTCTATTCAAAGTTGATTGAAAGCATATAACAACATGCTTTGTCATCATTTGAGTTGTCTATAAAGTGTTTGGGATCAAAATATAATTTTTAATTAGACTAAAACTAAAGGTTTATCTAACTAATAAAATGATAAAAATTTTAAATTGCTTAAGAAAGGTGAATCAAAGGTTCCAGGTGCAGTTAAGGATATCGCAATTGTTGTTATCGGAGTTGCAATCGTTTGGTTAGGTTTACGCTTCGCATTTGGAACAAATAATCCATTTTATGTAGTTTCTAGTGGAAGTATGATTCCTACTCTTAATATTAATGATGTATTGATTGTAAAAGATGGCGCTGTAGGCAACAGCAGTACTAATTCATTTAATAGTCTCAAGGTTGGTGACATTATAGTATTTCATAGGCCTGCTGGACAGGACAGAGTAATTGTTCACAGAGTTGCAGAGATTTACAACAATTTTGAAGAAGAGAGAACTATTAGAACAAAGGGTGATGCAAATCCATCTTCAATTCCTGGAGTCGATTATCCTATTAGGGCTCAGCAGTACATTGGCAAGGTAGCTTATGTTATTCCAGGAATTGGATTAATAACTAAAATCATCAGTCCTCCAGTAAATTATGTTATTATAGTTGTCATCCTTGCGATTTTATTCTTCAACAGAATAGGAAGAAGAAGAAAAGACACCGAAACCTCACAATCATCATCGACAGGAACTACAAATACTTTCTCTCCCCCATCGCCGCCACCACCGCCATCAAATTAAGAGCAAGTATGAAAGTAAAAACAGAATATCTTATTTTCAATACCCCATCAAGACATGCGTTCATCAACATTACACCTAAAATCCAAAAAATTCTAGCAGAAAGTGCAATCAAGGAGGGAATATGTTTGGTAAATGCAATGCATATTTCTGCAAGTATTTTCATAAATGATGACGAAAGTGGTTTGCATGAAGATTTTGATCAGTGGTTAGAAAAACTAGCGCCTTATGCGCCAGATGAATACAAACACAATAGAACGGGAGAAGACAACGCAGACGCACATCTGAAGCGTCAATTAATGGGTCGAGAGGTTGTTGTTGCAATCACGAATGGCAAATTAGATTTTGGTCCATGGGAGCAAATATTTTATGGTGAATTTGATGGCCAACGAAATAAAAGAGTACTGGTAAAACTAATTGGTGAATAGATAAAGTGGTTTTAATAAGTGGTTTTAATATGTAGGCTTTGCTACGCACGATAAGAATACTTACAAGGAGGCCATTGACTAGCAGATATAAAAGTTGGTACAATTAGTTTCTCCAAACTGCAATATTCTATAAAGAAATCTGGAAAGAGATACTCTAAAATATTGTAATGATAATATTGATCTTCTGTTACATGATAGTACAGCAATTAATCTGTGATAGTTGCAAAAAAATCATCTTGGAAAAAGAAGGTGAGTCGTATCTCCACAACGGACAATTTCCAATCTCAAATGAGGAAGCAGCAATGTTAGACAAGGAACACAGAGGTCATCAATGCCATATTGAAGTTGTAGAGAAGGAGTTATGATATAATATGAATATATACATTGAAATGAGAAATTCAAAAAAGTTACCACAATAATTATCCCTAGTTGTTACTATGTATATATGATAGATAATAATTTTTCAAAATTTACTTTATTGTGAGATCTGGATCAATCCAAAGTCATAACCAATTCATATACATGCTTCTTAACAATCTGATTTTAGATGCACATAGATGCTTATTGGGCATAGTAGGGATTTGTCCACTCGAAGGTTTTGTTACAATTTATTTCTTATTTTATACATGCAAAATTTTGCTAAACAAATAGCTGGTTATAGAGAAGATGATTTGCTTAAAGATGTATTTTAGAATCTACATGATTCTTACGATTCA
>JBJMFM010000146.1:0-9899 GCA_045808425.1 Nitrososphaeraceae archaeon
TAGCACTTATTTCTCTCCCACATCTCTAAGCATGAACTTTATTCGTGTGTATAATAGCCTTACCCTTCTCTCTCCCTTACGGTGACAAACCTTTCTTAGATTTTTTTCTGTTAATATATCCAAAAAACCTCCGATAGGACAAGCGTTTTAGAATTACACAAAAAAGTAAAACTTTTAGTTTCAATTAACCCAGTCATAGATAATGACGAGTGTATCTGTTAAAACTAATTAATCGCTAGCGTTGGTAACATACCAAGGAGCTTAAGATGATAAAAACAAATAATAGAAAAGAGTTTTCAAGCGCATTTATTATTCCTTATTATACAAATGGATATGACCACCACCAAGAGCAAAGTAGAGAAAAGCTATTAATTGCTGATACAATCGAAGGACTATTTTTACAGACTGACGAAGATTGGTCTGCAATTATTGTAGTTGATATGCATCCTAATGAGGAAACACATGATTATTTAATTCAATTAAAGCAAAAATACTACCCAAAAATTGACGTCATTTTTTTGGAGCGAAATGTAGGTCCGGGAGTAAGCAGAAATTTGGGAGTCCTTAAGGCATTAGAACGTGGTAATACTATAATACTTTTTAATGATTCAGATGACATATCTCATCCAAAAAGACTGGAAGTTGTTAAAAAAACATTTCTAGAGAATCCTCTAGTTGATCTAGTTTATTCGACCTTTGAAGTAATAGATGAAAATAATAGATCAACACCTGTTGAAAAAATTTCTTCACCGATTTTAGAAATCTTAGAATCTCATGTGCAAAATCCATTAGAAGGAAATAATATTTGGATAAAAATGGGAACAGAAACTGGGATTACCAATATAACCTCTTCTACAGCAGTACGTATAAAATTTGCATATCAATGCCCTTTCCCTAATGAAAGAGCATCAGAAGATTTCCATTCTTGGATAAGGATGTCAGCTTTTGGAGCCAACTTTAAGTATACTTCGTTAATTCCTACTAAATACAGAATACCAAGTTTTATGAAATATCAAGCTTCAAGGACTAGAATAGGTCTAGGCAATTTTAATCAAATAAAAGCAAGAGTTGATAGTGATGGTTTTTCCAAGGCAACTGAAATTGCGCTTGCAAGAAATATCATAAAGCCTGAGGAAGTACCGCTGATTAAAGCAAAATTCTATAAAAGATTGGCCAAATCTATGATACGAGAAATGGAAAATAAACTAGCCAATGAGCTCTTCAACAAAGCTATACAACTAGAATATGAAAGCTTTGTTTACTCTAACAAATAGATACATTTTTTGTTCTAACTGTGACTAAACCTTTTATATTTTGAAATAAAATAGGTCTTGATTTTGTGTTCTAGATTAGTTTCCTTTCCTTTTTCTATACATGTTGTAAACGTTCTGAAATGCTATATTAATGATTAGAGATATCAGATGTATTCGGAGTTGTATTGCTAAAACAATGAATACAACATGATTTACTTTAACGAATTATATAGAAGATGATGTTATATATCTTGTGATTTTTTCATATGTATGACCATTGAATTAATTATCTGATAATCTATTACTCCTCCTATTACTGCTATTATTATCATATATCCTATCAATAAGCATGTCAAATTTTTTCTTAAAATTCCTGGTATCAAAGTCTAATGCTCTATTTCTTAACTTGTGTTGAAAGTCTTTTGCTGAACTGAAAGCATGATCTAGTAACTGAGGTAGTTCACTTTTCTCTGTATATGTAAAACCATACTGTCCATTGTTTACTACTACTTCTAATGGTCCTCTCGATGCATGTACTACCGGTAGACAACCTGCTGCCATAGCTTCTACAGTAGCGATCCCAAAATGTTCGTTTGGTCGCGGGTGAAAAAAAACTTTTGCTTTGAATAACAGATTTAAAACATCCGCTCTTCTAAGGTTTGGAAAGATCTTGATATTGCTATTTTTCTTGCATGAACCAATTAATTTATAATAGTAGTGTTTATTCTCTTTTGAGAGATATCCAACAATATATAGCCTTTTGTCTTTTAAAATTTCTGAGCAGAAAGATTCTATTGCTAATTCAATTCTTTTTGCTGGAGCTATCCTTGATACTACTATGCAGATATCTTTTTTGGCTGAAGAATGACAAAAAGGGATCTCGTCCACATTGATGGGTGGATACAATACAATACAATCTTTTCTATTCCACCTCTTAATGCATTCATTTCGAGTAGACGATGAATTTGCCAAAACTATATCGCTAAAATCTTTTTCTCCTATGATGCATTTTTTGGTCAAAAAACTAAGAAATTTTATATCGTATCTAGAGGGGTCTGGAACGAATTCATAAGGATTATGGACATAATGCATTAAAGTATACTCTCTTCTATTACTAGTTACCTGCAAAGGATTGAAAGCTTCATGGGCTACAAATACTAACTCTGGACGCAATCCTTCGACTAATTTTTTGAGTTCAAGTGAATGATGAAAACCTAGCAGAGTTCTATTTATTGAGTATTTGATGTCTAGAATGCGTTCTAATTTCCCACTAGTATTGATTATTTTTATTCCATGAGGCTTTAAACAAAGTTCATCTGCCGATTGATTATAAGAAGTTGCATAACAGCATAATACTTCAAAACCTTTATTACGTAATAATTTCGCAATATCGGAGAATAATCTCTCGGCACCTGAATAGGTGTCTCCTCTGATATGAGATAATAACGCTAATGCCATGATTTAGTTGTTGATATATGTCTACTTGTTTAAATAGAATAAGATATTTCAGAAAAATTCTCTTATAGCATGAGCATTTATAGAATGATTTGAGGTATATTGATGGATACAATGTGTTAAAAGAAAGCGAAAGGCAATATTTTTTCATAGCAGATAATTATCTGTATGGCGGATGTGTGACGTTTACTGCTCATCTCATGCACTTATTAGGAAGGAAATGGTTTAGACGTATAACTAATAGGTTTGAGAGAGAGTTTAAAGAATTTGGATATGGTATAAGTTATCAGAATGTCACAGCAAAAGTACTCGATTTTGCTGAAAAGCCATTCATTACTGATATGTTTAAAAATTTTCACCTTCTTGAAAAAATGAAACGCACTGATTTAACAGTAGTAATACATGATTCAACAGAAATTTCAAGAGAAAACGAACCATACCTTAAATATTGGAATATTATTTGCATCAGAAAAGCATTCCAACAATATCTTAAGGAAAAGTATGACCTTAATCCAAAGTTCCTTTATCATCCATTTCATGCCTACCCTGTTCAAAGCAATAACAATATTGGTGATGGTGACGATCATAGTATTGCACACAAAACAGAGGCCGTGTCCATATCCAGGACAGATCATGGCAAACATACAGACATAATCCTAAATGCTAACAAATTAATAACTTCAAAAAATAAAAGTAATGATAATGCGATAAAGATATACGGCCCATTTAATTCAGAATATATCAACCCATTTGGACAGAAGCAATTCAAACAATATTATTGTGGAATATTCGACCGGTCATTTGAAGCAGTATCTAATATTTTGAATAAAGCAAAATTTATGGTAGATTTAACGGTACTTCCTCATGATGGCGGTGGAACACAATATACATTTTTAGAAGCAATACATAATGAGACTGCGCTGATAATAAATCGAAAATGGATTGATGATGTAGATTCAAAGTATTGTGATTTCAAAGAAGGCTATAACTGTTTTGCAGTATCTAATGAAAAAGAATTAGCAGAAATAATCAGCAATACTAAAAATATAGATACAACAAAAATTGTTAATAATGCAAAGAAATTGATGGATAGACATACCAAGGCTGATTGGTATTCTGTATAACGCTTAAGGACTGCTACATACTTGTCTAATTTTCAATTATTCTTTGTAATCAAATAATTTCCAAGGACTAGACCATCTAATTTAGAATTCTCTAAAGTCCATAATGCGGTTTGAGGAGTACCTACAATTGGATAGCCATGAAGATTAAAAGAAGTGTTGAGAATAGCTCCTTCGCCAGTATATGACTCGAATGTCTTTATAATTTTATGGTAATTTTGGTTCCACTCCTTCCTTACTGTTTGTGGTCTACATGTTCGATCGAATGGATGAATTGTTGCAGGAATTTTGCCTCCTCCTTGTAAAGTAGAATCAAAGGCTTTTATCATATATGGAGCAAATTCTGCCTCAACAAGATAATCAGCTTTCCTTTCATCTAATATTGAGGGAGCAAATGGCATCCAAAAATCTCTTTGCTTTATCGCAAAATTGATTTTATTTACTACTCTTGTATTCCTAGGATCAGCAATTATTGATCTGTTACCAAGTGCTCTTGGACCCCATTCAAGTCCTCCAGTAGATCTTGCAAGAATTTTCCCTTTCACCAATAGTTCTCCCGTGGTACCATCTATATCGTCATAATAGTCATACTTCCATTTTTTTTCGTTATTATTAGTTGCTAGGTCAAGAATTTCTTTTATTTCATCATTACTATAAGATGGCCCATAGTAAATTTCTCCAACGGGTACATGTTCAGGTCTTATTCCTTCTCTTGCTGAATACTCATAATATCCTTGTAAAGCTGCTCCGATAGGAGTGCCTTCATCGTCTGGTGCAGGATAAAAAAAGATATCATCCACTTCTTGAAGCTCTCCAAGTATTTTATTTGCTTTAACATTTAGAAAAAGTCCTCCAGAACAGGCAACTTTGTGAATGCCAGTGGATCTAATTGCATTTTGAACCCATCTTTTCATTAGATCTTCGAAGTGTTGCTGTGCTGCAGCGGCAACGTTGTCAAATCTTTGATTTACCAATAATTTTCTTAATTTGCTCTGAATCGTAGATGATCTAATTGTTCCTACTGTGTTTTCAAATCGAAGAGGGTTATGGGGATGAACACGTATTATTTTCTTCATCTGCTCAATACAATATTCTGCCCTGCCATATGGTGCTAGACCCATAACCTTATATTCGTGGTCCCAAGGCTTGAGTCCAAGAAATCTTGTTATCTCAGTATAAAATGCATTTCCTACTGAATCATAGTATGATGAAAATGCAATTCTCTGAATACGACTGTCCCTTCCTGTGTTTACAGTGGATGATAACCCATCACCAGAACCATCAGCTGTAAGTATCAGAATACCGTCTTTGTATTTGCCATTATAACCCCAAGGCGACGTTCTATAGGCGCATGCAGCATGAGCTGTTTGATGTTCTATTACAGTTGTTTCTGTATCTAGCAATTTTAGTCTCTCAAAGATTTTTCTAAGGTGTGCAAAGGTTCGACGTTTTCTTTTAAAGTTAGTATAGAATTTGATATATCTATCAGAATGTAAAAGAGGACTTAACCGGATGAGTGCTCTTGTGCTCAAGGACTTCAAGTTTTCCATTCCAGGGGGATCAAAGCTAACAAGACAGATCAAATTCACATCGCTTGGATCTGCTTTTGAAATTCTGAAGACTTCAACAATAGATTTTTCCGGAATACCTGTAAAATGTTTAGTATTATTGAGTCGTTCTTCTTGAACTGCTGCCATTGTCAGCCCATTCTTTACCAATGCCGCTCCGGCGTCATGACCATCATTTATTCCAAGAACCAGTATATTCCTTTTTGTCATTCTATTATCATCTAATAATCTTACCTTGAAAAAGGGAATTATAATTGGATAGCTTTAAGAATCTTTTATCACACATGCGTGATTGTCACAAATATCTGCATCATACATACAAATTTGGACCTTCCCCAAACTCGGAGTATATACTATTTCAGTTCTATTGTAACAAATCTTTCTTTCATTCATTTTTTTCTGTTAATGTATTTAATTTAAAAACCACACCTACAGTCTTACCTTTTGTATTTTCCACAAATTCTGGAATCATGTCACTTACTTTTTTATCCATAGTTTCAATTATATCCTCTATTTTTGTATTCTGTTTGATATGGTAAGGTTTTTAGTCATCGAGTCTAGTGATAGCATGTTTCAAGGTTTTTACCATCTCTTATAGCTCATAGTATGATCTATTCTAGTAACAAATACTCAGCCATAGAAAGCACTATCAACTCTATTTTTATGCATACTGGTTATTAACTAACTACCAAAATAGCTACAATGAATAACAAGTCATAGATACATTCCATACATGTGCTAAAAAATTTACGAGGTACTTCAACCAAGTGACGTTAACTGCAGTCGCTAGCGATATTTTTCAATTAACTGCCATTTAATATGGTCTAATGTATTTTTTTCAGAATGATAGCAAAGTAACTTTAATCTAACAACTAGGATATACATAATGGAACTTGCTATACCACTTTAATTCTTGGCTCTTCATACTGTATTTTATAGCAATTCTCCCAGACTCTTTTATCATAATCATTGACTCTTGTTATTAGGTATGGCTAATTTCAGACTAAAATATAACAACTTTTATCAAAAATATAAAAATACGATACTTTTTAATAAAAATTTAATTCTGTCTGGAATAGCTGCATTCTTTGCAGGAGCCGTCTTTACTCAACTGTACGCGGAGCAAGGATTTGCTAATAATAATGATGATTTACTTAATGCGCTATCTACTTTGTCTGTTGAATATGGAGTATATATTCCGCTATTTGCCGTATTATTTTATTTAGATAATAGATATAGGTATATTCATCCAATAACAGGTCAGAAGGATTCCACCCAGATAAAAAATGATATCAAAAAACTTTTTGCAGCATTTTCAATTTCTGAACTAATATATTCGGCATGTAAAATATCAGCTCAATACTATTTACTTCAACAGGATATTGAACCTTATCAGGCTTCTATGTTGGCTGCAATACTGGCCTGGTTAATATTCCTTGTATGTATCAATACAGGCATAAAGGCTGTGAATTTGTTTAAAAAATAAGAAAATGACCATTCTCGCAAAGAATAAAACAAGATTACCTGTGAGGAACAAGATTAGGAATCGGTCACTTAGGAAAGCCAGCGGTTTGTGAATCAAATTTGATATGATTGTGAGCCTAAAATTATGAAGCCTTTCTTCTCTCTTCTTTGGCAGCTAGCTAGAACCCCTTCAATAACATTATACTGCTATTAAAAACTATATGTTCAACCTTGTCTACCATATTTTAAGTCAGTATTTTCATTCTAAATGAGCTTCCACGTTTTTCAGCAATTGCAGATGCTCGATAATAGAAGCCAAAATCTTAAGTATAATTATGTTGTAATATACATAGATCAAAGTAAATGAAAAAAAAGCAACCTCCAATTTATGATGATCAAACTTTAGAAAATATGAAACGTTATTTCAAAATTGAAAGGCACGATACATTGTTGAACTATATTAAGAAACATGGACTTGTTGTGGGTCACAAGGATGATGATAATAATACTTGATACTACGATACCATTTTTTGTATTAGCATGGATAACAGTTAATAAGAATTGGAATACCTGAAGCTATCAATAATATTACATCTCTTACAACCTTAGCTGTTTGTTTTAGATTCTAATTGCATCTATGATTTAAAAGAATTAGTTAGTTATATTAAGCGGTCCAGTATCATTGCTATTGCTTGCTATTGCTATTGAATAGCCCAGTAGTTATTTCCATTTATTTTCGGTAGCATTTGGTTCACCATATATCATAACGCTCGACTCTCGTCGAAGATCTAATAGCCTATTCACTAAGTTGAAATACCTGTAAGTATAAGTATGATTATCCATATAGAATGCTTATAAGCATAATATCAAGGGCAATAACGACTTCAAAAACTAATGTTCATGGCATTGAAGTATGCAGTAATAGCGGTGATGATGACAAGAACAGCAATGATAACAATGAAGATGAACCACCACCCAGCAGTAAAGGTAGCAGTAGAACCGGTGAAGAATACAATGAAAATAACAATGATAAACATGAATTGCATAATAAATGTGAGAGTCTAGACGAGGGAACATTTGCATTCATGCATTGGATGAACTCAGAGAATAAGAAATCGATAACTTCTGATAATCCTATAGTCTTGCTGAAATTTGTTAATGATAAACATACAATACTGTATGATACAGATTTGCATTCTGAAGTAGATGTTCATATAAATGAAGGCGTTCCATATTGCAAATATTGCAAATTAGATGATTGCTCACATGTAGGTTTTGCTATATGTATAGAAGAATTGTATGGACATAGACGTGGAAGAGGGAAAGAAGAGACAATAGATGATATTGTATCAGAGAATTAAGCAAGGATTGATGATTATCATCACCATAAATGGTATAATACTACGCCTATAGTAGCCGAGTCACATAATACAAGTTTGTAGAGCAAATATTCTTGATACGACCAATCCTATTGTTGGTTATTCTTCTTCTTTTTTTGTTCTCCCTCTCTTTTGAAAAAGTTAGATAATCCAAGCCGCCACCAGATTTTCTTATTATTGTTGTTACTAGGAAAAGAACCAAGAGCATCTGCAACCTTCCATCCTATCTTTACCATGTATGGTGTTATGAAAGTTGTAACTATTGTCATTGATCCAACCATTGGCAGTATAAATGAACTTGTAACTCCAACATCAACTCCGCCTTTAGCAACTACCAAAGCAAGTTCCCCACCTGATGATGATAGACCAAATCCTGTTCTCAGTGAAGTTCGCATACTGACGCCTTGCATCCTTGACGATAAGAACACTGTAAAGAATTTTGCTGCTATTGATACCAATATCAATACTAAAGCAGGAACTATGAATATGGCAAGAAGACTAATATCCATTAATGCACCGACTGATACAAAGAATATAGCAGCAAACATATCTTTGATAGGAGTTGCTATGACCCTTGTTACTGAATGGACTTTTGATTCTGCTATCAATACTCCAGCAAAAAATGCACCTGTAGCAACAGATATTTTAATTTCATATGCTATAAAAGAAAGGCCAAATGCAATTCCCAAGATGGTTACTATTAGCAAATCATGCTGATTTGTTCTTCCAACATAATTAACAAACCTTGGTATTGTTTTTGAACCTATTATTATGACACCTGCAATAAATGCTAATACAGTTCCAATAGACAATCCTAATTCTATGATTGATAAATGACCTGTAGATGATGCTGATTGTAAAATCGCTAACATAGATATTACAACTATGTCTTCAATCACAGCAACACCTAAAATTAGCTGCGATGCCTCTTCCTTTATCATATCCAACTCCTCTAAAATCTTCATGACAATTACTGTGCTTGTAACGGATATTGCTAATCCTAAAAATAGACTATCATATAGAGAATAGTGTAAAAACTGCTGGGCTATTACAATTCCGCTAACAAAAGTCCCTAATGCTTCAGTTAAAGCAATTACTAATGCTCTTCTACCAATGCTTCTAAGTTTTTCAATTGGAAACTCCATTCCTACAACAAAGAGCAATAGAATTATTCCAATCTCAGCGAACAGGTTGAGTATGTCCTGATTTATAAGTAAACTAAATGGTGGGGTATGTGGACCAATAATCATACCTGCAATTATATATCCTATAACCATTGGTTGTTTTAACTTGTATGAAACTAACGCCATGACAGATGCAACAACCATGATGATAGTAAAGTCCTGTACTATCTGACCTATTTCAATACCGACCATAAAACGACAGATACTACGAACTAATACTATTAATTAATTGAGTCATTGTTATACTTGGTTATAACAGGAAGAAGTAAAAACATTTTGTCTACAGTAAAATGAATTGCAATACCTATACACCACAGATATTTAGTATATAGTGTAATCTAGCTAAACTAGACCGAATTGGTTTATTTACAATATATCTATTGAAGTTGCATTAAACACTCAAAATACAAGTCTAGTTTACCTAAGATAGCATGTTCAACTACAAGGATTATAGAATACTATTTTGTAGCTGTAA
>JBJMFM010000147.1:0-3348 GCA_045808425.1 Nitrososphaeraceae archaeon
ATGAAGCAGTTGCATTAAGAGGAGTACCTGTAGTATTGGTAGTATGACTTTCTGCTGTAGTTGCGTTGCTCAGAGTACTATTGGTATTTTGAGCATGTATCATAGATGGTGCGTTTATCGATCCAAGCACAAGTACACTGATTGAAGCTATTAGTGAGGCCATATGGATTTGTGTTTGTTGTTCTTGATATTAGAGCAGTCTTCACTTTGTACCAACATTTCATTAGTAATGAATGGTGAGAATATCTTATTTACAGCTATATACGAGCTGTTCGACATTTTAGCTTTTGAACATTGGTGTTATGTATTGAAATACCTGAGTTGTTCTTAGAGGCAGCAGAATAAGACGAATATGCCATTGCTACTTTGTATTGGAAAATTATATATCAGTTATATGTTCACATCGTAACAAACATCATCAATTTTTGTAATTGCACTTGTACTTAAGGCTGGCTTAATTGAGTACTAGTACTATAACCTACACTTCCTTTAGGAGTTTGACCTGGTGCTAATTCTACAATCGAACCGCTAATATAAGTGGCATTAGCTCCATTCATTCTCATGGTATCCTGAGCTGGTGCAGGACCTATTTGCGTACCATTCATTCCAATTGGTCCTGTTATAGAACCACCATTGCAGTGTCCTGGCAATGTATCGTCTATGCTTGCATATTTTATCCAGGGTCCTTTCCCACCACCAGTAAAGTCATACCACCATTCTGCATGAACTCCATTTGGAATTTTCCATGAAGCTGTCTTTATACCAATTGGTTTTCCTTTTGGCATTGGTGGAACGTTTCCATGTTGATAACCGCTACATAAATAGTATTGTGGATGAGGTCCTTCTGTGCGCATTAAATAAAATCCACCGCTATATGGAACAGACGCTTCATAAAGGCCGCTTGGCTTATCGGTACTGCCATGTGAGCCAATCTTAGGGCTCCACCATGGTTTATTAGTACAAGATGTTGCATTATTATCAAGAGTAAAGATCCAAGTTGACTCTCTATCTACTAGTGTATGTTCATTAGCAATATTGAATCTGATACCAGCTGATTTACAATTTCCTCCAGAGGTATTCATTAAAGTAAACACCGCTCCTGCTGGCTTTGGGGTATAGATTTGGCTACTAGTGTTTGATGGTAATGAGGTAGGAGTACTAGCAGCAATAGGAGATAATGAGTCAATGTGAATTGATAGATTACTACGTGGATATGGATTGAGCTGATTAAGGCCATTGTCTCTATCGCTGCTAAGAAAAGGATTATTATTATTCTGACTATGAGTTATAGATATTGCTACAACAGAAGGTTTATTTGTACCTGTCAAATCATAGTCGTCTTCGATGGTCAATAATGCGGCATTAATTGAAGGTAATAATCCTACTGGCGCAGAGAAAATTAACAATATCGATAATATAGAAAATAATAGAACGCAAAAAGCCTTATTCATCTTCATAGACAAGAAGTCAAGTCACTTGTATTTAAGATCATGGCATACATCCGTAGAACAACAGAAGAAAGGTTAACTGATATTTGGTAAAATGTAATTATAATGCTTCTACAATTGTATATAGTAGCGCAACATGAATATTATTCCTACATTGCTTGGCTTTATCCCTAGAAAACCTATCGTTATTGTATCAACTATGCTGCCACTACTACTACTACTTGTACTAATTGCAACTTCTCAATCAGCAGCTGCTACACCATATAGCGATGGCTATTCACATGGATGTGATGATGGTAAAGTTGGATATCACAAGTACCTCGATACTCCAGGAAAAGAAATTGATTTTCACACCACTGAGTTTATGCAAGGATATGATACAGGATACAAAGCTTGCTTTAGCACAGGTGGTAGTGCGAGAACGAGTGAAACTACAGGAGATACTTTGGTATCATGCAATAAAACAGAACATACTGTAGAATACTGCAATGGATATCATGCAGGTGCAGTGCAGTCTGATGTGGATGATGATCCAGACGATAACACTACGCCCTCCCAAGTTATATGTCAAGGCGGTAGTCCTGGTTCAGAATATTGTAGTGGATATCAGCGAGGATATGCAGATGAAGATCATGCTTCTGCTCACTAGAGTATCTCTTATCAATAAATTATAGCTCCTGTGATGAACTTCTAGGATCTAAAAAGGGTGGATTTCAGAAGATAACTAAATGAACTGTAAATGTAACTCTTGATAATACTGCTAAGGTATTGACCTTTGAAGTGTAAAAATTAATCCTGATGGAACGCTAAAATGCTAACATCTATAGCATCTTCTTTATCCTGGTCTGTTACATATAATCAAGGCAAAGTTTAACCATATTCACTACTATCTCTAAAACTATAAAACTTCAAAGCCATCCTAAAACCATCATCGTAGGACGTTGCTTCTTTATCCAATGTCCCATCATTATCCACAGCAGTCCTTAATGCTGTGATTAGTTTATCGAACGATGGATGAATAGCAATCCTTCCGCCATCCTGTTCCATTATCATTTTTGCATGTCCGATCATTTGCTTGTGTTCCCTGTTGAAATTGACAGGGATTACTCGCATATTCTGAGTCCAGCCATCATCATCTCCAAATCCTTCTGCCTTGTACCGAGCAATTACTTTATCGTAGTCCGGATCCTCACCAATTTGCAGCTTTAGCGATCTGATAAAGGAAGGGTTGGCGCCATCAATATACACAGAGTCTACATCATACTTTGACATCAAGCCATATACCAAAGACAACATTTCATTGTAATCAGGCCTGTGATACTCCTCAGCATATAGTATCTGTATATGATTATCTTGCCACTCTGTTACTACAATACCAAATGCAGAGCTACCATACGCAGGATCTATGCCCATAGATCTAGAAGTAAAGTGCAATGAATCTACAACATTAGGATTATATCTTCTGCCCTTTTCAATTGCTGCTTCAATATCTTTTGTATGGAAGACATTACCTATCCTGCCAAGATACTTATGATGGGGTAATCCAGCATCGTATTTTATATGGGCTTCCTCTTTTTGATTTTTATTATCATTATTATTATTTTTATGCTCTAATACAAACCTAATGGCATCATCTACTACAGTAGCATTTGTAGGCAAATCAAGCTTCATAGAATAGCCGTCTTTGGCCAGTGATAATGCCTGTATCTTTTCGCGTTTGTCCTCTGTATTCTGAGATGTGATCCATGCTTCTCTTGTTATTGCATTTAGTCCCACAAGACATTTTTCATATTCTTCTGGCAACCTTTCATCAATGTATCTTTTGATGTTAGTTTTAGCCTGATCTCTCAAATATGCCACATCTCTATTTACCGTAGCTAATCCAACTTGCAATACTTGG
>JBJMFM010000148.1:0-13426 GCA_045808425.1 Nitrososphaeraceae archaeon
TTTGAATGCCTCTAAGATTTTTGGCTCATCTCGATAAAAAGACATCATTATTTGAAATCCACCAGCAACATATACAGGGCTATTTTCATTAACTAATGCTTGAGCATGTTCAAAGGGAAGGGCATATCTTTTAGAAGAAGCATCATAAGTCAAGTACCCACCTGCAGCTTGATTTGCAAGCCATTCTCTTATGTAACGTTCAGAAGTTGCGGTAAGATTAGCAAGCTCTTGCGATGTAATTGGCTTTCCAAAATCAGACATGGCTTTGTATAATCCAAGCTTATCTCCTATGTATACTAATACACAGCCTCCAGCCCCTCCAAAGTCAGATAATATTTTTTCCATAAATTGCTGAAGCTTTTCATTATCTGTCATTGAATTTATACCATGTTAAGCAAGGTTTTAATAACAATTCACTTGGGAAGAGTTCGATTTTTATGTGAATTAACTAGCTTTTGCGATAATACCATTGACTAGAACTTGCCTGCAAGCCTTGTGCGTGTTAAATCCAATGAGCTATGTCCTATAGTTGTAGACCAGGGGTTACGAACCTAAACTTGGAACAAGATAGTAGACGTATTGCCTTAACAATTATCTTAATTTGAGCATAATTTTCTATCAAGTCTTCATTAAAAACTACTTATTTCTTTGTAATTTTATATATTTTGAACTTAACTGTGCTTTTACATATATACTTCTTTACCTTTCTTGATTCTCAGATGTCTGCAAAAGCTCGGCTATTTCATTATTCATCTTCAGAAAGTTTAATCCCTTCTCAGTTGTTTTGTATATCTGAGGACTTTCTAGATAGTCCATCAAGTCGTTTGCAATGAGCACAGAAAGATATTCCTTTAACTGCGCATAGGATAGAAAGGCTCTGTACATTATTTTTGTCTTGGTAGCTCCACCATTAGCCGCCTCCAAGATCATTGCTACTATTTCTGTTCTACTTCTGTATTTCATAAATAATGTTTT
Organism: Nitrososphaeraceae archaeon; assembly: GCA_045808425.1. GTDB lineage: Archaea > Thermoproteota > Nitrososphaeria > Nitrososphaerales > Nitrososphaeraceae > JAFAQB01. Next base: position 976 of record JBJMFM010000148.1, read on the forward strand.
TGTAAAAGATCAAATATTTATGGAAATCTTTACTATCGATCATGCTATTTGATCATACGATTCGATCGATCAAGTGATCATTGTACCAGAGCAATATGCTAACTATGCAGTTATTTGGTAGAACAACTTGCTGGTCTTAACTTTTCCAATACTTCTTGCATCGAAACACGATTAATCCTTTGATAAAAACATCCTAAAAATTTTAGTCTTTTGGGTGAAAACACACAGGATTTCAAGGGACTTCAAGCTATAACTCGAGTGTCCAGAATTATTATATTAATGTTAGTATCATTAGTCATATGATATTATTTATATATTCTTTTTGTATGGTCTGAGAAGAATACAAAATACTCGAACAATACCATCCCAAAAAACAGTGTTCATAGAAAAACCTGACATGTGGCAAATTGATCAAATATATGATAATAACCATATGTCTCCCAAGGAGATCAGATAGTAGACTGTCCTGATTGCTACGATACAATGGTTAAGATTTATGATTCATACAAATACGTTATCGATGAGAAAATTGTGATTTAATCATTGGCGAGAGCTGGTTATGAGAAATGAAGATTTTCCTATGCTTTGTACAATATTTGGGATGGTAGCTCAGGAGATTAAGTCAGCATTATTTATTTATTTATCGCTCACTTTTTCCTTGATATAGTAACATTATTGCATTCACAATAGAAGATGCAGCTGGACTTCCACCCTTTCTACCCACATTAGTGATAAATGGAATGTATGTCTTCATAAGCTCTTCTTTGGATTCAGGAGCAGAGACAAAACCGACAGGAATACCTATAATAACAGCGGGCTTCGTAAGCCCTTCTCGGATCATTTTAATTGTTTCATATAGTGCAGTGGGTGCATTACCAATGGCTACTATTCCTCCATCCATTTCGTTTGCTGCATGGCGCATAGCAATTTCTGATCTGGTTCTATTAGATTTACGTGATTCATCAATAACTGATTCATTAGAAATATAACATATAGCTTTCAATCCAAGACTAGCAGTGGATTTTTTGTTTATCCCAGAAAGCACCATGTCTACGTCAGTGACAATACTACATTTGTTTTCTATAGCATTGAAGGCAGATTCAATCGCGTTTCTATGAAATATTATTCTTCCTTTTCTAGCAAAATCAAAGTCTGCAGTTGCATGAATGACGCGACGCACAATGACCCATTCTAAGTTATTATAGGAATGCACCCCAATTTCTGTATCGATTATATCAAAGCTTTTCTTTTCAATGTCAAGCGATCTTTTTGACATTTCTCTATCTGCTGAGGTTATTTTCTTCTTGTTAGAAGAGATCAATTCTTCTTTCCTCTACCTCTCTGATACGCTCGACTACAAGATCGACTAATTTTTCATCTACTCCCAAATGTTTTGTCATAAATACATTTTTGAATCTATATTTTTCGAGTGCTGCATTAATATTTGCGATTATATCGCGCTTGATATGAGCACCTTTGTGTAAAAAGTATGGCATCAATAATATAATTTTTGGATCATTTTGAAATATTACATTCTTTATGCCTTCCTCTATGTTGGGTTTATCTAATTCAAGAAAGCAGAAATTTACATTTCGATAAAATGGCTTTAGAGTATTAACTGTATAGATGAAAGCATTTCTGGCGTTTTTATCACTGCTACCATGGCCAATAAGTAGAATATCACATGTAAGATCAGAATATTGAATTTTTTGCTCAGTCTTTAATTGATGGATTCTATCAATTACTACGTCAGTAAGTATAGAATGATAGCTGAGTGGTTTTGTTATTATCATCTTCAAGTTCTTTCTTTGACCAATGCTAGCGCTTTGTTTAACTGTATCTTTCAACTTCATACCAGGATATAGAAAGTACGGCATTATAGTAATGAAGTCAGCACCATTATCAAGGCAATTTTTTACTCCTTCCTCTATAAAAGGCTGCACAACCTCTAAGAAACAGTAGCTTGTATAATCATATCCTATTTTATGTTTTGCAATTGAGCAAATATCCTGAAGCTCAAGTCTTACGTCCGGCTCTCTACTGCCTCTATCTATAATCAAAAGCGCTTTCTTCAACAATTTAGTCAAAATTTATCCTTGATATAGCCACTGTGAGATTTGGTGGAAATTTGTGTTTTGGAACTATGATCTCGCCTTTTGAGCTTAGTAGTGATGAAGCTTCAGATACACTTGCAGTACCTTCAAACTTTTGAACCACATGGGATGGATTTGGCGCTGTAACTGCCGCAAGTCTATCTTTATCGTAAGTCTCAACTGGAATATCGTAATGATCTGAAAACTCCTGCAATCCTCTTATCTTTTTCTCTCTATTAATAGATGATATATTTCTAATGCTCATAAAGCTTAACCCTTTACCTTTCATCACAGTCTGAATTCCTAATTCAATATCATCTTTACGTGTATCCCAATGAAGTCCTAATCCCACTACCAGACTTTTTGGTCTATATATAACTGATTTTTCTAAAATAACTGGATCAATAATCAATATATCTGAAATTATTAATGCAGCCTTGAATTCAGGCAACTTTACTTCATCAATATTTTTGACCACTACAATATTCTTTGGCAATGACGATGTGGGTACCCAGTTCTTTTCTCCTGTTTGTTGATACAGAGCTATCTTCTCTTCATTAACCATAAATGCACTGACTCTTGTTACATTTTCAGGGTTTTCAATTTTCCATCCAAACTCTCTTCCTACTAAATCAACCGCAATAGTTTCATTAACATCAGCAGCAGTAGTGATTATTGGTTGTGAATTAGGAAGAAAAGAAGCAACAAGTCGCGCGAGTGCATTTGCTCCTCCCAGATGTCCTGATAATGCACTGATAACAAAATTTGCTTTATCATCAATTACTAATACCGCAGGATCACTTCTCTTATCAACAAGCAATGATGCAATTAGTCTTATGACTGCACCTAATGAGAATATGCATACTAGGGCATCATTAGATTTGAAAAGATTTGCCACTAGCTGCGTAGTTTGTTCAGTAAACCATATTATATCAGATGCAGACTCAGGTGCAGACACATTATACTTTGCCGGAGCATAGATTTCCACTTCTTGCATATTTTCCTTTATTCTACGAGCTACCTCAATTCCATGTTTTGTTATAGCTATAATAGCAGTCTTTCTTACCATGAAGATTATATAGTGGCATGATTTGAGGTAAAAAATAATCTTTTCTATTCCAATTAAATATTTAATAATAATCAGTAGCTGACAAACAATATCTGAATATTGCCTACTTTTTTAGTATGCCTTTTTAGTTCATTTATTAATTTTGACTATATTCAATACAATAGCAGAAGAAAATTGATTTCAGGTTAAAAATAGAATAATATAGCTAATTTTTAAGCGTATTGGCCACAAAGTTTGCCGTCAAACCCAAACATAATTACTTCTAATTTTAGCTTGCCTTCGGAATATTCATACATCTGCTGGTGTACCTTCTTGCACATTAAGTCAAAAAATCCGGAAACGTTGTTTTTAGCTATTATATCGGAAACATGTCTTGCAGTATTTGCTCCTTTTATTTCTTCTATTACCTTCAAGGAGGAATTGCATTCTGCAGCAACCTTTGTCATAAATTCCATATCTACATGGGATCCTCTCACATGGGTTTGCTTGATACCCATCGCCATTTTTGTTAATTTTCCAATGAATCCTGCAATGACAGCTTTACGAATTTTTTTATTGGCGCATTGTTTTATGGCATAACCCGCAAAATCTCCTATTTGAACAAATGAATGATCGGGTAGTAGCTTTGCAAATAGTTCTTTAGCAAAATCTTCACTCCTTCCCCCTGTAGTAAGTACAACTGTATTTATGCCCATTGCAATTGCTACATCAAGGCTTTGTCTGATCGATGCAGCAAAAGATGCAGTAGAATATGGCAAGACAATTCCAGTAGTACCAAGTATTGATATTCCACCGATGATACCTAGCCTAGGATTATCAGTCTTTTTTGCGAGTTCTTCACCTTTAGGAACTGAAACGACGACATTTATACCACTGTCATTTAATTTTTTAGCAGCCACCTCTCTGACTGCTTGTTCTATCATTTTTGTTGGTGTTTGATTGATTGCGGCTTTACCAATTTCCAGACCTAGGCCTGGTTTTGTTACCCTACCAACTCCTATACCACCATCAACTACGATCTTTCCGACTTGATCGGTGAATGAAACAGTAGAACAAATTTCAGCACCGTGGGTTACATCAGGATCATCTCCGGCATTTTTGATAACTGCAGATGTAGAGGAGGAGCCATTTCCTTCAACTTTGGTCCATGCAATTTTTAACTTAGCGGTACCTCCTTTGGGTAAAGAAACAAAAATATTATCAACAGCCTTGCCTGAAATTAAAGCCAAAAGTGCTGCCTTCGTTGCAGCAGTTGCAGAAGTACCGGTGGTGTATCCTGTTTTCAGTGTCCCTGTTCTTCTCTTTTCCTCAATTTTTGCAGGAAGTTCTTGTTCTTGTTCGGCTAACATCAGATCCTGTTCTCCATCCCCTTCATTATTGCTTTTTTCAATACGCGTTGAACGCATCTCTTATGATAGTATAATACCACCATCTATTACAATAGTATTACCTATGACAAAAGAAAAGTTATCGCTTGCGATACATGCAGCAACCTTGGCTACTTAGCTGGGTCTGCCCCATCTTTTCATTGAAAGTTCTTAAGCAACCTTATTCCTTTCCTTTTCAGTCATTAAAAAGTATGTTGTCAATGTTACAATGTTGCTAAGTCGTATATGTTGTGGTTATTTTTCATCTTTAGATGATTTAATAATGAAAAACCTGAATTAATCAATATGTCTTCTGCAGAAGTTGCAGCTAAAGTAGTCAAGATCCTAGAATCTGGAGATTATAAGTTGCTCAAAGTTCTTGCTTCAGGACTAAAGCAACATGCATCACTTACCAAAGATGAAATAGTCACTTATTCAAAAATGCACGAAGACATAGTTAACTTTAGGATTAGCCGATTACATGGGATGAAGTTAATTGGCAAGAATGAAATTGGATATTCTTTACTTATGATGGGTCTTGATACAATAGCATTAAAAATGCTTGCTGATAATAACATCATCATTGGAATGGGAAAGCCTATCGGTGTAGGTAAGGAATCAGATGTATTCGAAGCAATTACGTCTACTAAAGAGAGACGTGCAATTAAATTCTTTCGAATCGGCAGAATTAGCTTCAGAGAAGCAAGAAGAAAAAGAGCTTTTGCTGCCAGTCAGAATATTCATCACTGGTTGCTAGTCAATATAGATGCAGCCAAGAAAGAATGTGACGTGCTTGATCAATTGAGACATACGAGGATAAGGACCCCTATCATATATTATCGTGCTATGCATTGTATCGTTATGAATATAATAGATGATGGATTGAGACTCATAGACGTTAAAAAACTAGATAACCCAAAAGAAACTTTACAAAGTATTTTATATGATATAGGAGTAGCTTATAAACATAATATTATCAACTGTGATTTAAGCGAATATAATGTGTTACTAGATAGTAGAAACAATACATGGATTATTGACTGGCCTCAGGCTGTTTCGAGAAGACATCCTAATGCTGCTGATTTAATAAGAAGGGATGTCTACAATATTGTGAAATTCTTTAACAGGAGATTTAATTTGAATAAGAATATAGATGAAGTGTTAAGGGAGGTCATTACAGCACCTACTTAAGCAGGGTAGAAACCCTGTCAGTATTTTCCCATGTAAAGCAGGGTTCATCTCTACCGAAATGACCATATACTGCAGTATTTTTATAGACTGGTCTTTTCAGATCAAGAGTCTTAATAATTTCTGCTGGCCTCATATCAAAGCTTTTTCCTACTTTGTATTCAATTCTTTCCTCAGCTACTTTACCTGTTCCAAAGGTGTCTACCATTACAGAAACAGGTTCAGCAACACCTATTGCATATGCAATCTGTACCTCACATTTATCAGCTAATCCTGCAGCAACAACATTCTTGGCTATATATCTTGCCATATAGCACGCAGATCTATCTACTTTTGATGGATCCTTGCCAGAGAAGGCACCGCCACCATGCCTTCCCATACCGCCATATGTATCTGCAATAATTTTTCTACCAGTAAGGCCAGTATCTCCTGGAGGGCCACCAATTACAAACCTTCCGGTAGGATTAACAAAGAATTTGGTCTTATTGTCAATCCAGTTATCGCAAACTGGTCTTATCACCGTATCGATAACTTCATCCCTTAGCTGGCTCAAACTTATATCCGGTTCATGTTGCGTAGAGATTACGATTGTATCGATCGCTTTTGGTTTACAATCTTCATATATGACAGACACTTGTGATTTACCATCTGGCCTAATCCAACCCAATTCTTTTTTCTTTCTTACTTGTGATAACTTCATGGTTAGCTTATGAGCCATTGTAATTGGCAATGGCATCAATTCGGGAGTCTCATTCGTTGCATAGCCAAACATTAGCCCTTGGTCTCCTGCTCCCTGATCTTTGTTTTTTGCGGCACTCACGCCCATTGAAATATCAGGACTTTGCTCATGCAATGCTGCTAGCACAGAACAGCTGTTGCAATCAAATCCATATTCTGGTTTATCATATCCTATCTCCCAAATCGTATTACGGACAATTTTTTGTATATCCACTTTGCCTTTCGAAGTGACTTCTCCAGCAACAAAGACAATACCCGTAGTTGTTAGAGATTCCACCGCAACGCGTGATTCAGGGTCCTGTCGCAGAAAATCATCCAATATTGCATCAGAAATCTGATCACATATTTTGTCTGGATGCCCTTCAGTGACACTTTCTGAGGTAAAGACAGATCTCCTAACCATTATCCATCTACCATTACCATCACGTGTTAGTAATGCCGCTATTTGCCATTAGAATTCTTTTTCTAATCTTATAAAGAGCACGTTATTACCTCTAATTACAACCTTACCATAATTTGCTATGACATCAGCTCCATTGAATTCTTCTGCATCTACAAGAATCAAATTCATATATGTGTCAACGTTACTCATTCTTCCACGGTATTCTACCTCACTCTTCAATCTCACTGCAACCTTTCTGTTTAGTGAGCGCTGTAATGTAGACAAAGGTCGTTTTGGTTGTTGCTGTGAAGGCGTTGAAGATGACAATTCAATCAATCACTTTGCAATTCAAAGCGACATGGCTACAATAAAAAGGTTCCCTTATCATAGATATCATATTAAATTTATTGTAGTGATAATTATCATTTAGTAATTGACGGCAATCATACATACAGGTTCCATATCAATTGATCGTCTGCTCGGAGGTGGAATACGCACAGGAATAGTTACTGATATTTATGGCCAGAGTGGAGCAGGTAAATCGCAATTGTGTTTCACGCTCTGCGCCAATTATGCTAAACATTCTAGACAAGAGGACAGGATATTGTTTATTGATACTGTAGGAACATTCAGACCTGAAAGAATTTCTGAGATTGCAGGATCTAGAAAAAGCAACACCGTACTTAATAAAATCATGTTTGTTAGGGCTCTTAGTATACAGGACCAAATAAATGCAATAGGTCTAATACCTGATATCAATCCGCGGCTTGTAATAATTGACACTGCAACATCGTTATTTTCTTATGAATTCAGAGGGGCTGCAAGGCATTTAGAATTAATGAATTATATCCATAGAATATCTCTTGCTGCTATTAATTTCGATTGTGCTGTAGTAATAACAAATATGGTTCGAGATATACCTATTAGAACAACAATAATGGATCAAGGTGGCCATAATCTTACAGCAGCAATAAAAGCCCTAACGAATTCATTCCAACAGCGGGAGTTTATGGAAGCTTCACTCTCAATTTATATACACATGAAGTTAAAACTTGAAATTATTGATTTAGAAAAATCACTATTTGGTGCAAGCCTTATACAACCTATACAAAAGGATCGAGTGCTATTCAATATAACATCGAAAGGTATTTCAGATCGATAACTGTTCTACTGGAATTGAATTCAGCTTTACATATAAAATCAATGTAATATTAAACCCCCTTTAAGGCAACATATTCATTTTTTGGATAATTAGCAATTTTAGAATATGTGTGCGTAAATAATAGCATAAGGATGTCTTAGATACAAGTTCACTAAGAAATGGCTAAATTGAATTTCTAAACCTATAACCAATGTTACTTCTCTAGGATCTTACAAATTCTAATTCAAGTTTCTGCACGCAAGTGTGTCTTATACTTTCAACGTTCCTGCATCATAATTTGCTCCCATTGTCAAATACATAGCATTGCACCATCTATATTTATCTCTCATACAGTAATAAAGCAGATCTTCACATTAAGGTCTACCTTTAATACTCTGGTGCATAGCTTAAAGCCATTCATTTTTGGCATGGTGATGTCAACTAGCAACAAATCATAAAAGCTTGGTTTGGAATTGATAATGCATCTAAAAGATCATTGTAGATGTGTGCTTCAAATCCGCCATCCTCTAAACCTATACTAAAAGATAAAGCAATGTCAGGATCATGATCTACTATTAGGATTTTTCCTTTCGAAAATGAAGGTTTTCCTTAGCGTAGATAATGTCAGTAGTGGGAGGAGTACCAGTAGTTGTTTCACCTTCTAAAGCAGAATCACTAGACTTATGATAATGTTATTGTTCTTATTATTGCTTATTTTATACATTAGGAATAGTGATGTCATTTTTGCTTGATCGTCTCGTTTACTTTTTTGACTAAATCATCTATTGTTATTGGTTTTATAATAAAATAAACATCAGTAGGAGGAGAAGAAGAAGAACTAGAATTAAATGACATGAATTTCTCCCTGTACTCTTCTTTGTATTGTTCCGCAGAGGCGGTCAGAAAACAGACTTTAACATTATCATCTATCTTCTTTATTTTTTCATATAACTCATATCCATTCATTTTTGGCATTTTAATATCAAGGATAAGCAGATCATAGAAATCTGGCTTGAAAGCAGATAAGGCCAATGTAGGATCATTGAAGGCATCAACTTCAAACCCATCGTCTTCTAAACCTATAGTGAATATTGAACTGTTATCATGCTCGTCATCTACGAGCAAAATTCTTCTCTTCTTGTTTTGTTTATTCAATTTTTTGTCACCTACCTAATTTTATTACATGTCTTTTTTTGCTCACTATCAGATTGCATGTTATTTATCATAACGGTAGTGTGAAGTTGAATATTGCTCCTCTTCTTCCTCCATTATCTGAATCATTATTACCAGCCCACATTCTACCACCATGAGCTTCTATAATATCTTTTGAAATAAACAAGGCTTAAGACCGTCCCTATTTCTCTCCTTTTGCTCCTTTGGTAAAAGCCATTATTTTGCTGGTATGAAATACTGTAGAAGATAAATTGTCAGCAATAAATGACTAAAGGTTTTCGAGAAGCAGCTATTGATAGATTAACTTCAATAGAATCTAAGATTAATAATTTAAAACCAGATACTACTGGTACATAGAATACAATATAAAAACAAATAGAATCGAAAGAAGAAGCTGTAGCCATACAAAGAAAAGAGCGGCGGGACTACCTTTTATAAGTTTGATTTTTATCAAAAATCTATTGAATAGAAAAACAGCAACAAGTTTAGGAGTTATCTTGCGATGGCTCTTATAGCAACAATAATAGGGATGACATCAACAAAATAAGACATCGATCTCTAAGATCAGCCACCGACAAAAGTTTTGAAATCTCTTCTTTTGTATATACTCTTAAATTGTTAGTGACTTGTTCTGGATAGTATTTGGCAATCTTTTTCCAATTTAGTACTACATCATTAGCTTCAAGGAACGATTGAACACCAGCCAAATATGCTTTAATAGAATTCACAGACAATTCGCCACGTCTTTGTTTCTGCGAAGTTTGTTTGGCTACTTCCTTAAGATGTGTAATATAGCTAAGAACCATTCCTTATCTGTTCTGGCTTTAAGGACTAGAGAATCAAGGTCAGTATTGTGATATTTGCAGAATAATGAAAGGAGAATCTTGTAGGTCATTTTTGCTGACAGCGAATTATATCCTCCTAGCCATATTTGACAAGACTTGTAGTCTTCTAGTGTTAGTCTAGTTTAGGCATCATCACATTGGGTAGCTAAGACAGCAACTTTACTCATTTTTAATTATCGATCCTCAGCTATTAAGTATACTAAAGGGGAATAGTTTATGCTGAAAAACTGATAACTTTTAAGCGTCAATCACAATAATATTATTTGATGGGATATTACAGCAATGAGGACACTTTCAGCAAAATGATGGTATCAAATACAGAGAATCTATTCCATAATAAATATGAAGAGGCAATTGAAAGTATCAAGTCCCAGTTCGGTAAAAGATACGCAATGATTATTGGCGGTCAATATGTTCATTCATCACTAAACTTTGTCCATACATCTCCTATAGATACTCGTATAATACTCGCATATTTGCCTAGTGGTTCTGCTAACCATGCAAAGCAAGCAATCATGGCTGCAAAAAAAACATTTGGGAGTTGGAGTAGAACATATTACAAGCAACGTATAGAAATTTGCAAAAATGCAGCGGATATAATGAGCAGTCACAAGTTTGAGTTAGCGGCATGGATTTCTTATGAAAATGGCAAGAACAGATATGAAGCAGTAGGTGATGTTGATGAAGCTATTGATTTTATTAGATACTATTCTAAAGAGATGGAAATCAAAAATGGATTTATAGTTCAAACTAAAAGTGCATATCCAAATGAAAAGAGCAAGAGTGTGATGAAGCCATATGGAGTTTGGGGAGTAATTGCGCCCTTTAATTTTCCCGCTGCAATTTTAGTTGGAATGAGCATTGGTGCTATCATTACTGGAAATACAATAGTAATAAAACCCGCTAGTAACTCTCCAATAATAGGATATAAATTTGCTGAGATTATGAAAGAGGCTGGGTTGCCTGATGGAGTGCTGAATATTATAACAGGCTCTGCTGATAAAGTTGGTCAGGAAATAATCAATAGCAAGGACATTGCAGGAATTGTATTTACAGGTTCTAGAGAAGTAGGTTACAGACTAACACAAGAATTTAATAAACTAAAGCCGCGGCCTATAATTGCAGAGCTTGGGGGCAAGAACCCTGTAATAGTTACAGAAAATGCTGATCTCGATAAAGCTGTTGGGGGGATATCTAGATCAGCGTTTGGTTATTCAGGGCAGAAATGCAGTGCCTGTTCTCGTGTATATGTACAAAAAAGTGTGAAGAATGAATTTGTTGAAAAACTTATAGAGATGACAAAAAGACTACGTGTTGGTAATCCACTTGAATACACTACTTTCATAGGCCCTGTGATTAACTCAATTGCTTACAAGAATTATCAAAAATATGTGAAACTTGCACATAGGAATGGCAAGGTATTAGTTGGTGGGTCTGTTATAAAAGATGCTGATCTCAAATATGGCTACTATGCAGAACCAACAATCATAGATGGGTTGCCCAAGCATCACAGATTACTTAGAGAGGAATTATTTGTACCAATTCTTTGTATAACAGATTATGAAGATTTTGATGAGGCCGTACGGCTATGTAACGATTCAGAATATGGACTTACCGCAGGAATTTATAGCGACAATGAGGAGGAAGTTAACAGGTTTCTTCAGAATATCGAATGTGGCGTAGTCTATGTCAATAGATCTATCGGTGCTACTACTGGAGCTATGGTGGGATGTCAGTCATTTGGAGGATGGAAAGATTCAGGTACAACATACAAAGGAACAGGAGGACCATATTATATGATGCAATTTATGCGAGAGCAAAGCCAGACTATTGTTGACTGAAAGTAGTGGACTCTATTTTGTTAAGGGTGCAATATAGATATATATCTTCTTTGTTAAAAAACTAAGTTTTTAAGAGCTAATGGTTATTATGTATTTTTTGTGTATATATAACAACAATACACTTCACGGATGTATATATTTTTACATGCTGCAGACAGAAACTTTTCGAAATATTGAATGCATAACTCAGAAAAGAAGAGATTGAAAGAACCGTTTGTAAACAAGCTGTCATCCTTGCTTAGAATTAAATAATATGCATAAGACATTCAAATATTCATATTATGACTTAGAAGCCTAAAAGCACATACAACAGTATATACAATACCTAGTTGTGATAGCAATGGAGAGTAAATTGAAGATTAGCTCTCCGATCATAAAGAGAAAAATGCTTGATAAAAATCTTAGGAAACATCTTGAGATGAAAAATTACAAAGATCTTTTAAAAGATATAGTGCAAGTAAACTTGGCAATGTATTATAAAAATGGCTTGGTTTAAAGACAAAAATGGACACATTCTAGAATCTAAAAACAGGATACACAGACTATTGTATTGTCCTCTGTGTCAAAAATTAATATTTAAAGTAGAATGCCAGAAATTAAGACAGGATAAAAAT
>JBJMFM010000149.1:0-7274 GCA_045808425.1 Nitrososphaeraceae archaeon
GAACAGCAGGTACAATTAACACTTCATTTATGTTCTGCAATGTATGTAATAATCTACAGTTTTTTGTACCTGCAGAGAAGGCAAATGAGTTCTCCAGGCTATTTAAGGAGTAAAATTAATTCCCTAGGTTTGTATATTGTACATTAAGAGCTTACAATGGCTGTAGCTAGTCAGAATAATTTGCAATACTATTCCTACAGTCATCAAAATCTAAAGCATATCTATGAGTTCGACACTCTGGCTGCATTACTAGGTCTATTAAGATAGTTTTTACAACAATCATCTGAACAAAACCATAGAAGTCCCTTAGTGGAGCTTGAATATCGCACTCCCTCAGCTAGATCGTTGAACTCTTTATTACATGAATTACAAAGTACTTACATAATATATCATATAAACTCCAACAACATCTGCTATAAAGCCATCTGTATTGAACGATGTCAATAATTAAGAAGTACATGCTTCAGAAATATTCAAAGAGAATATGTTTTGATAGGTGTTTTATATATGCACTTACACCATTTGTTATCCACACTGATCATCGTTATATTGTAGTCAACATCATAAGAAAATGGATGTGTATGTTTTATAATGGCAACACTTAGGGTCTACAAAAGAAATTCTACACCTATGGACTTGACTAACCTAGTAGAAGAAATTAGTAGATTGGGACTAGTCTACGCACTACAAAAATACCACAATAAACCTCTCGAAAAGGAAGCCAAGAGCATAGTGGCAGGACCTAGTTTTCTACAATTCTTAAACAAATTATTTCAAACTCAAATATCTACAGGAGATATCATACAATTTGAATCTGGAAATAACAGTAAATATTACATGCTATCAGCAACTGGAACATGGGATGAGATAATCAAGTTACAATGATGATGGTATAAAAATAGAATTATCTAATGATATGAGTCACATTTGGCATACTGATTTGCAAATTCATCTTTAAGCTCAAGTATTGCTGCTTGAAACTATTGTATGTAGAGGTTTGTTTGTATACTTTAGCGTATCTGGTCAAATAGTGATGCAATCTTGTAATTCATTTATTGATGATATACAATACGCATGATAAAAATAGGCTCCTGCTCCAAAGAAGAAGCCTATTTTATCAGCATCTACTGATGGTAAATTTGGTACATTGCTAACCAAATCTTGAGTGATTATTCATCACAACTATTAATTTTTAGTGAGCAACAAGCAAATGTTAAAGCTACGTATTGCGATTAGATATCGTATTTGAGGAATCAGCCCAAAAGAACAGTAACAGTATTCCTAAGAAATATATCTGGATAAAGAATGCAACAGAATTATAGCTTTGCAGCAAACGTCATTTTTACTTTAGAAAGAAATTGTTCACTATCAACAGGTTTTCTTATAACATCGTCTATCCCTATACTAGGAAGTATACTTACCATTTCCTGTGCTGCATCGAGAGCCGATACAAATAAAATCTTGATGTTTGGATTTATTGCCTTAAGCCTATAGTATAGTTGAAGGCCATTCAAATTAGGCATCCTTATATCCATAATTACCAGATCATAGTAAGAAGGATTTACTTGTACAAATTGCTGTAATGCCTTTTGTGAGTCTGTAAATGCATCTATATTATAGTCTTGACCCGCAGTCAGCAAAAATGTCTTATAAGTTAGGAGTATATCTGGTTCATCATCTATTACCAAAATATTATTGTGACTGTGTTTTTGTTGTTGTTGATAGTGATTATGATTGATAGTCAGTATATTGAAGTTTTTCTTTAGCTGCTGGTTACTAATAGCATATTCATGTTGTATTTGGACTAGTGCTTTTAGTTTTGGAATTTGCTCATTTAGCTTTAACGTATTATCATTGCTATTTCTTGTACTTATTACAGAGTAGACAGGATACTGATGTTTTTCAAAGCTAGCATCAATTGAGTACTGTCCTATTCTTATGAATTTGTAATAATGATCAGAACCTTTATCAAAAGTATTATTAGTAGTGGATAATTTTCTTACAATATAATACAATTTACTACCTATTACCATTCCATTTGCAGATACCATAGAATTTATCTTTGCACAAACATTCATAGTAGAACCAAACAAGTCGTCCGTATCTGGAGAACTTAGTGATCTAGCCACCTCAACTCTACCGTAGTCAGCACTAATCTTGTAATGCATAGACGGTAATCCCCCTTCTCCTTTTAATTTTGCATTGATAATATCCCTAGCCGCTATCATGGTAATGCCGCATTCCATAACATCTCTGAAAGCAGGCTCATAGGTATTAGCAGTAGTAGTACCGTTATCACTAGTCAAAGAAGAAGAAGAATCTAATGATATTATTGTGGATGTTTTCGGAAAATAGAATATTAGACTACTAGCAGTATTCTTAATTATCTTTGCATTAAAGTTTCTGGCTATTGCAGCCATTGTATTTATGAAAATAGAGTAGTATATTCTAATTTTATCTGGATCTTTAATTTCAGATATAGCACTGATAGAGTCTACTATACTTACAAAACATACACAGCAGTTTTGTGATTTATCAGAGAATGCTATCTCGTCTTCTTGTCCTTCTTCTATTATCTTAGTATGGCCTGCTGATTTAAAAATAGTATCGTAGTATGATAATGGGCTTTTGATGTCAGTAAAACTGTTACTAGTATGCATGATATTCTTCCTTATGCTGCTTTAATTGTCTAAATCTAGAAAATAAATTGGCGCATTTTTCACATTTCCAATGCTTCATATTTTGTTGTTGTTTTTTATACACCTCAGAAGAAGGAGAAGATTCTATTCTTCTATTTTTATAGAATCCTGTTTTATCATTATAGTTAAGATAGATATAGTTGAGTTTATACTTCTTTGAACCTTTGTACTGAGATATTTCTTTCATTTGTCCACGTCGTAGATTATTCACTATAGCAGATCTTATAATCGTGAATGAAGGATTGCTTTATATCATCTGTAAGGTCTTCGAGCTGTTGACTAGTGGGTAATTCACTTTTATTGTTCTCTTCGTTACTACTATTACTACTGCTACTACTGTTTTTCTCAATTCCAAGTGAATCTAATTCGTTAATCCACCAATTTAGCTTTCCAGACTGTTCATTATCCTTGATATTATAAGCTTGGTTGTCATCATTGTTGTTGTAGTAGTAGTCTTCCTTAACTTTACTGTTTTTCGTGGTAGTCTAACTTTCCCACCGTTAAAACGATATACAATTCATTGCTCAACAATAGGCTATACTGATACATACTTAAAGCTATGTAATGGCATTTTTCTTTTACTCTGCCAAATGTGTTATTCAGGAGAGATTGCTGCTACTACTACTTTTACTGCTTGATGTGCTATAAATGGCCTCTAGCAGAGCTTCAAGAACTTCATAAAATTATAATTATGATTAATAAGATATTCAATAGTAGCTGCTTATACGTTTATCAGTAATGATTATTAGATTACCAATATTTGCGAAAATATGGAGATACTACTACCAAATAATGGAAATTAATAAACGAATAAAGCTGACTCACACATAAATATATTTGAAACAAAAACTATGGATTTGCAACAGGCCTTGAGCGTGGAAATTGAAAGCCTTGTTAATCTAGGAAGGAGAATATTGAAAGTTTGAGCACAAAGGTTGAAAGGTCACAAATAGAGTGGAGAAGAAGCAAAGTAGCGGAACTTGATAGCCAGGGCCATAGCCAGCCAGAAATATCAAGGATACTACAGGTAAGCATTGGTACTATAAACAGAGACATATCTATTCTAAGGCAGCAAGCTAAAGAAAAGATCAAAAAATACATTGACGAAAGGCTGCCAGAAGAATATGAGAAATGTCTTGTGGGATTAAATGCAATTACAAAAGAAGCGTGGAACACAGCACAGAATACAGAAGATAGAAGAGAAAAGATACAAGCATTATCATTAGCAAAAGAATGCTATTCAATGAAGCTTGATTTACTTACCAATGCTACTGTGGTAATGATGCTATTAGGTTTATATCCCAGAAATCCAAAGACAGCCTAAAATCATCGTGTGATAACGATGGGGTTGACAAAGAAGAAAAAGAGCCTGATTATGAGGGAGATGAAGATCAGTTAGAAGAAGAGCAAGAAGAGGATGCAGGAGAAATAACAAATCAAGTCTTCTAGAGATTAATAAATACCAATCCTTCTAATAAGATTTGGAGTGCCAAAGAAAACAACGATATGAAATAGTGAGATATAGTATGTAATCTATATCTAAATATGTCAGGCTCATACAAATATAGCGTTCCCAAAGTTCAAAGAGCTTTGGTATTACAGGGAGGTGGAGCACTTGGTGCATATCAGGCCGGTGTTTTCAAGTCACTTTACGAGAAAATGAAAAGAAATCAAAACAATGACGGTAATGATCACCAATTATTTGACGTTATTGCAGGGACTTCTATAGGTGCTATGAATGGTGCAATTCTTGTTAGCTATTTTCTTGAAAATAAGAGGTGGGAAGGTTCTGCAGAAAGGCTTGAGTCATTTTGGAAGTATTTGTCAACTCCCACGCCACAAATATCAGAAATGTCAAAACAATGGGAAGCAGAATTTGAGAAAGGAGCTAACCCTTCTGTTGCATCAAAAGAAGCAGCCAGAAGATATTATTCAGTAAAAGAATTCTTAAAATCAGGCGTTGAAAAAGTATTCAAGCCTATCCATCCTCCAATAGCGGATAACAGATTTTGTGATTCGCAGAACCAATGGCTTGTCTATGACAACCAACCATTAAGAAACAGCATAGAAAAATTCGCTAAACTCCCTATTGCAACTAGCTATGAGAAAGGAGAGCCAAGATTACTTGTAATTAGTGTTGATGCAGCAGAAGGAACAACAGTCACATTTGACAGCTATGAGAAGGAGCAAGGAAGAAGAGAA
The DNA here is from genome assembly GCA_045808425.1 of Nitrososphaeraceae archaeon. GTDB lineage: Archaea > Thermoproteota > Nitrososphaeria > Nitrososphaerales > Nitrososphaeraceae > JAFAQB01. The sequence continues at coordinate 4,902 of JBJMFM010000149.1, forward strand.
ACAGAATATGGTGATTCTGTATTAGGAAAACCTGTTATTATCAAATACAACGAAGGTATTGGCATCAAACATTTAATGGCAAGCTCAACCTTACCTGAAGTCTATACTTATGAAGAGATAGAAGGGCGTAAGTTTTGGGATGGCGGAGTACTAAGTAATACTCCAATTAGAGAACTTTTAGAAGCACACAAAAGGTTTTGGGAAAAGAGGATAGGTTCTCAAAACCTTGAGAATTCCTTTAGAAAAATGAGAAGTAAGGTAGTAATAGATGATTCAAATGAGTACAAGAAATCACAAGAGCAGCAGATGCAAAGGATTCCTGATTTAGAGTTGTACATAGTAAATGTATTTGATCCCAAGGAAAATGACACCAATATCGGAGGAGGTAATATTGTACCTCAAGATTTTGATGGAGTTAGAGATAGACATATGGATATAAAATTTAGTGACGGATATGATGCAAAAACTGATGGACTTCTCACGGACTACGTAAATTTAATTGAAAGGCTGATTAGTCTTGGAGATAATGATGATGCAGTAAAGGAGAAAATTAACAAAATATTATTAGATGAATATGCACCCAGACGATTTAATACAGAAGAGTACAAGAGGTATATTGATATACTTAAGGATACGTTCAAAATAGTTAAAGTAGTTCAAATACAACGTAAGGACGATAGCGATAGTATCTCAGGAAAAATTGCTGATTTTACCTCTGAAACAATAAGCAAATTAATTCAACAGGGGTATGAGGACGCACTGAGTAAATAAATTATCTAACGACTAAATGAAATTTATGCGCTGCGCTGGGTAACTCTGTAACTAGAAGCGTATGCAGAGATGGTTAATGTCGAAGCTATCAAAGTGGACAATGTTGCAGCAGCTGTTGTATAACAAAAATACAGCTTACTTCCTGTCACATTGCAATTTCTGTGACTATATGTCTAGTTTTTTTAGCAGTAAAAGCTAAAGCTAGGATTACGGTTATCATATATAACTGATTGACATTCAAAGACCTAAAGAAAAGAGTTAGTTTACAAGTTTCGCAAGAGGAAACTAGACTATTTGAAAGGTTGAAAGGCAAACCTTTCAGAGGATATGGGACAAACAACAGCATAAGCAAGAAGACATAAGAACAAACGGAGACTGCTGCTTTAACCACGTTATTGGTTTACCTCAGAAGGATGGAGTCGATAAACCATTCTATGATTATGAACAATTAATTTTTGATTCCCTAGCTACGCACAATAGTAACAAGCATTTATGGATAAAGAAGGCAACCGGTTTAGGTGTATCTGAATTTTTGCTGCGATTCATGGCCTGACTTTGCTTGAAAGACAATGCGTTATTAGGCTCTCAGATGTGCATTGTAACGGGGCCTAGAATTGACTTGGCTATTACCTTTATAGATAGGATGGAAAAAATGTTTGCAAATATAAAGGGCATCCCCGCTGCATTTGATAATAAAGAAACTGTAATAGAACTAAACAGTGTCAAGATAGAAGCACTTCCATCACACCATTTAGATGCTATGCGTGGCCTACCTAATGTATCTTTTATACTGCTAGATAAAGCTGACTTCTTCCCTCCAGGACAGCAAGCTGATGCTAGAGACGTTTCTGAGAGATATATCGCAAAGTCAAATCCCTACATAGTGATGGTATCAACGCCAAATGCACCTGAGGGTTTGTTTGAGAGAATAGAGAAAGAAGCTGAAGATACCTGTCTTTACAAACGGATATTCCTGGATTATACCTATGGCATTGGTAAGATATACACCGCAGAGGAAATAGAAAGAGCTAAACAATCACCATCATTTGAGCGAGAATACAATCTAAAATATCTGGGTAGAATAGGGAACGTATTCCACACAAAGGATATTGAAGCAGCAATTGAGAAAGGCAGGAAATATGACCCTGATGCATTCAATCCTAATAATAACATTTCAGATAACGATGACGAAAATCAAAAAGGGGTATATGGGGGGGAAAATTCTTTCACCGCCTATTCATGCTATCATTGTGACGCCTTCCATACAGACAGTCAAAGCGATTATCAGCGGCATAACGTCATAAATCATCCAGGAAAAGGCGCTTACTCTAGCAAGGCAGAGATAGAGAAACAAGGGCTAAAAGCACAAGGAAAGAGCTGGGAAGTTTAGAATAGATTGGATATATGTGAAGAAAGACCACCTGGTTATAGAGTAAGAGTTGCAGTGCTAAGAAACGACAAGCTAAAGGAAAACCTCGTAATTGAGTACGAGTACGATACTAGAATACTTTCAACTATTGCAGCACGTGATATTATAAAAGGTTCATGTGTAAGACCTGGTTTTAATGCAAGAGATGTTGAAGAATACCATAATGCAGACCT
>JBJMFM010000150.1:0-21151 GCA_045808425.1 Nitrososphaeraceae archaeon
AGTGTTACCAGTCGATTTCCTAAGATCTTTAATTTTGCCATTTTCGATCAGAATATCTGTTCTGACTATACCTACCTTTGGAATAACTACGGCAGCATTAGTTATCAATACATCGCAGGAGTTGTTATTGCTCTTGCTGCCGTTGTTATTACTGTTGCTGTTGCTCCTTTGCATTATTGTTTTTACGACTAGTTATAAAATAGCAGCAGCTTTTATTTAATATTTTATTTGTAAATCAAAAAAATTCCTTCAAAATTAATATTAAAAATTTGAACTTTAGCAGAAGATCGACTGTGTTATAGTAGATAGGATTCAAGTCTATATATTTCTGATAGTATCACCTTGTGGGTGAATTTGAAATTAAATCACTTGAATCATTTTTATTCAGCCTGCTATTGAAAAACTTAATCAGCCGATTTAATCATTTTTTGCTGTTGCAGTTTTTCTTCCTCTTCCCCTTTTTCCTTTTTGCCTGTTAGCAGTATATCATAAGCTTCATGTACATTTAAATTCTCATGGACTATTGCCCTCACTGCCTTTATCATTTCAACAGGATAATCTGATTGCCAAATGTTTCTACCCATATCCACGCCTGCAGCACCGTGTTGTATTGCATTATGTGCTAGCTCAAGTGCATCAACTTCTTTTGGTAATTTCTTGCCACCAGCTATAATAACAGGAACAGGACATCCTTCAATAACCTTTTCAAAGTTTTCACAATAGTATGTTTTAACAATATGTGCACCTAGTTCTGCAGCAATTCTGCATGACAAACTAAGGTACCTGGCATCTCTAGCCATTTCCTTACCAACTGCAGTAACCGCTAAAATAGGGATACCGTACTTTTCGCCCTTATCAACAAGTTTAGCTAAATTAGAGAGTGTTTGGTGCTCATATTTGCTCCCTACAAAAATTGAAAGAGCAATACATGTCGCATTAAGCCTGATCGCTTCTTCAATAGAAGTAGTGATAGTCTCATTCGAGAGATCCTCTCCAATAACGCTAGTTCCACCAGAGACTCGCAAAACTATTGGTATGCTAGTATTTGGATTTACAGACGTTCGTAAAATTCCTCTTGTAAGCATTAAGGAATCAGCATATGATAAGAGGGGCTTTATCGTATTACTTGGCACCTCTAATCTTTCTGTTGGACCTAAAAAGTACCCATGATCTACTGCAAGCATAACGCATCGATTGTCTTCTGGATGGATTATTTTTGACATCCTATTTTTCATACCCCAATTCATTTAGTAATTATAACACCTCTATTCATGCACCTTTTTTTGATATTTATACTTTCAACAATTGTTTTTATTTATTGTGAAGTCACAATTACTTTCATTGCGTCTTTCGCTTCATGAGCACATTTAATTGCTTCATCAGCATTTTTAATAGTAAAACGATGAGTTATTAATGGTTTTACATCAATTCGCTTCTCCGCTATCAATTTTAGCGCCTGATTTGTTTCGATCTCTGATGCAGCATAACATGAAAGGAGAGACTGTTCATTTGAGTATAATTTGTTCATATTCAACGAAACATTAGAGTTTTTGGATGGAACTCCAAAGAGCATGATCTTACCTGCTTTTCTTGTTGCCTCAAAGGATTGGACAAATGCTTTTGTATTCCCTGTGGCTACAATAGATATATCAACGCCCCTGTAGTCTGTACTACTTTTTATTTTTAGGATTAAATCTTCCTCTTTACCAACTATAGAATTAAAAGTTAAGACATTACTATAATATTTTTTTGCAAAATCTACTCTAAAGTCATTTACATCAACTACGATGATTCTTCCAGCACCAAACATTTTTGCAAGAGCTACATGCATCATTCCAGCCGGACCTGCTCCAAAAATTGCGACATCGTCACCTTTCTGTAAATTACACTTGTTTAAAGCTCGTATACAACATGCTAATGGTTCTATAAGTGAGGCTTCGTCAAAAGTTATAGTATCTGGTAATTTTAAAATTCCCCCACGGCTAACGTTCCATCTAGGAACCACAATTTGCTCTGATAAACCGCACGGATGTATGTTACTATTTTGATACATGGCGCACATTGTATAGTCTCCATGCAGACAAAAATAGCACGAATAACATGCAACATGGTGGTGAATGAAAACACGGTCTCCTGGACTAAAATCTTTGACAGAATTCCCTACATTTATAATCTCTCCCGAGGGCTCATGTCCAAGTTTAGAGGATGACATTCCATATTGACCATATACTTTTTCCAAATCAGAACCACATAGACCACATGTACGCATTCTAACTAGGACATCTCCATCTTCTAATTTTGGAGTTGCCAATTCATCAATAGAAACTGACTCCTTACCTTTAATAGAGACGGCTTTCATCAACGGTGATTAAGGGTCCAAGTATAAAAAATGTGTTAGATCAAAGCGTGTTATAATATCTATATTTAAATAGGACGTACAAATTCCGTACGAATTCCGAAACTGAATGACCTCATTCAATATATTCGTGTAGAGACTGCTTTAGCAAAATATCCCTACTTTCTCCTCAGCCAACCTGTCCTGCCTTTTTCCTTATCATTATCATCTTCGTTTTGCAAGCTCAAGTGTTCAATATCACCATGCTTCTCTTAAAGTGGCATTCAATTTTTATGTTTGAATGTTAAAGCAGGTCCATAGTTTTTGATTTCAAGATCATGTGTGAAAGTTAGCTTTATGCATTTCCCAAATCCACTAATTTGACAGCACAAATAGATCTCATATTTTATAAGATATTGGCAAATCTAATCCTTATTGCTAATTTGTCACTACATAAGTTGATATATATCGGAGTATAATATTAAAAATATAGAATATGATATGAAGATGAGGAAAAATAGCAACTGAGATATGCACAAGTATGATGATAGCCACGCAAGTTAGTAAACATCATTATTTATATCCCATTTTAGATAAGGACGCTTCTTTTTATCATTCGCACAATGAAAATAGTAATCATTATCAACATTATCATTCTCAACCTTCTTCTTCCTCTCCTCCTCACCAACTACAAAATCAAGAATCAAACACTGCTGCTGTAGAAAGAACATGGAAAGACCCATTTATCAAAAGGATTCTTGTTGTAGATGATGATCCTGATATTACATTGACATTCAAAGTAGGTTTAGAAGATGATAAATCATTTGAAGTGTACACATATACTGATCCATTAGAAGCATTATCACGCTTCAGACCTCATTTTTATGATCTGTTATTGGTTGATATAAATATGCCAAAGATGAATGGCTTTGAATTATGTACCATGATATTAAAGATAGATGTTAATGTAAGGATTTGCTTTATTACTGCTGGTGACACAAATATAGAAGCTCTAAGGGAAATCTATCCTACATTAAGTATAGGATGTTTTATCAAAAAGCCAGTTACAATAGAATATTTGGCTAAAAGACTAAAGGCTGAATTAGATTAGAATAGAAGCGTATGCCATTAAATCTATGAATAAACAATATGTCAATAACAGTAATTCGTACAACGTTAAGTTAGAGTGATACCAGAGATGAAAACTCCAATTCTAATAACTGAATATCTTCACAACTATAAATAATATATGAGTATTGTAATTGTTAATACCACTAGGATCGATTATGCTAGCACTAAATTCAAGTTTATGTTTGCAAATATGCAAAGGCTTCAAGAAGACCCAAAAACTATTGTTAACTGCCTTGGTGTTACCTAGTTTTACCGAGAAGGCAGACTTAATTCCTTTATATGTCCTGTAAATATACTCTACATAGGTGCTATTATTTGCTATACAAATGGAATTCCCCACGAAATTTTAAAAGACCGATAAGTTGAAATCATTTGAATATGAAAGGTGAAAATATACACACATGGTGGAAATGACTGGTGCAAAGGCTCTGATTTGTGCCCTTGAAAAGGAAGGAGTAGACGTGGTTTTCGGGCTTCCAGGTGGGGCCAATCTCCCTATATACGATGCTTTAGTTGATGCAAGTATCCTACGTCATATTCTTGTACGTCATGAGCAGTCTGCTGCTCATATGGCTGACGGTTATGCAAGAATAAAGAGAAAAGCCGGAGTTTGTTTTGCTACTTCCGGACCAGGGGCTACTAACCTCATCACAGGTATTGCAACAGCATATGCGGATTCCTCTCCTATGGTAGCTGTTACTGGTCAAGTACCACTTGCTATGATAGGTAAAGATGCCTTCCAAGAGACAGATATCATTGGTGTTGCTAATCCCTGTACCAAGTATGCATTTCAACCTAGGACAGCTAATGAAATTCCAGAAACAGTGAAAAAGTCATTTTATATAGCAGAAAGTGGAAGGCCCGGTCCTGTTCTTATCGATATCCCTAAGGATGTCCAGCAAGAGAAGGCAGACATGGATTTCCCTGAACTAATCAAAATAAGAGGATACAATCCAATTATAGAGGCCGATCTATCTTACATAGGGAAGGCTGTAGAGATTTTGCTCAAAGCAGAAAGACCCATTATAATGGCTGGAGGTGGTGTAATCCTTTCAGGCGCTTTTTCAGAGCTGCAGGCGCTCTCAGAATTATTGATGATACCTGTTGTGACTACATTTAAAGGCAAAGGGGCATTTCCTGAGAATCATCCTCTTGCTGTGGGACCCATTGGAATGCATGGCCATGCAGAGGCAAACAAGATAATTCTTGAAGCAGACTGTATCGTTGCAGTGGGTGCAAGGTTCTCTGACAGGTCAGTAGGAAGGTTTGAAGAATTTGGAAAAGGTATGAGTATCATTCATATGGATGTTGATCCAGCGGAGATTGGTAAGAATAAGTCTGTAGATGTTGCAGTTATAGGGGATGTAAAATCATCGCTAAGAACACTTGTTAAGATGATACCTCGAAACATTGTGAAAAAGGACGCAAATGATCCTTGGCTGAAAAGACGCAAAGAGCTCATTGATTATTATGCAGAAACAATTAAAGACTATTCAAGAGATATAACCGCCAAGAAAGCATTAAAAAAATTAAGAGAACTTTTGCCTACCAGCGCAATAGCCACTACAGAAGTTGGTCAGTGTCAGATGTGGGCATCGTTGCACTTTGATGTAATTTCACCTGGCACCTTCTTTAGCTCTACGGGGTTAGGGACAATGGGATTTGGATTTCCAGCTTCAATAGGAGCCAAGGCAGCTAGGCCACAAGTGCCAGTAGTTGATATTGCAGGCGATGGTTCGTTTAATATGACGGAGAATTCCCTTGCAGTATCTGTCATTGACAATCTTCCAGTAATTGTGTTTTTGATGAATAACTATATGCTTGGGATGGTAGCCCAATGGCAGAGAACATTTTATAATAGAAGATATATGGGCGTACATCAAAACCGCTGCCCTGATTATTCAAAGATAGCCGAAGCATATGGTGCGCAAGGCATCAGGGTACAATCTTCAGAAGAGTTAGAAAAGGCAATAAGATTAGGACTCAAGAGTGAAGTCGCTACAGTTATAGATATTCCAATTGATCCTGAGGAGGATGTTTACCCTTTTGTAGCACCTGGTACTGGTCTAAAGGATATGATTACAGGAGCATGATGTCAAAATTTATGTCCACTACGTCAGATACTACAATTAATGAAGAGAAAATTAGCAGACCACTATACATATTATCCGCTTTAGTAGAAGACAAACCTGGTGTTCTATTTAGGGTAACAAATCTTTTTAGGGCTCGAAACTTTAATATTGAAAGTATAACGGTAGGCTCAACTGAGCAAGCCGATCTCTCAAGGATGACAATCACAACAAAAAGTGACGAGAAAACTCTAGACCAGCTTGTAAAACAGCTTAGAAAATTAATTGATGTAGTCGAGGTAAAAGTGCTTGACACTGACAAAACGGTTTACCGAGAACTTGCGCTTATAAAAATGAAAGCAGATACTCCAACTTCACGAATGGATATAACCAGCTTTGCATCTATATTTAGAGCAAATATACTTGATATAGGAAAAGAGACTATTATTGTAGAGCTCACAGGAACACCAGATAAAATAGATGCATTTAAAAATCTGGTTGACCATTACGGGATCACACAGTTGGCAAGGACAGGTGTTTCCGCACTTCCAAGAGGTACAGAAGTTTAAATGCTAGAGAAAAAAAATTACCATGATAAAGTAAGAATTTTTGATACTACCTTGAGGGACGGTGAACAAACGCCTGGTGTATCGATTACTCCAGAACAAAAAGCCCAGATCGCTATTAAGCTTGATGAATTGGGTGTTGATGTTATCGAGGCTGGTTTTCCAATTGTCTCCCACGGTGAAATGACAGCAATAAAAACAATCTCTAAACACGGCTTAAAGTCAGAAATTTGTGCTTTAGCACGTGCAGTTCAGGCAGATATCGATGCCGCTATAAATTGTGATGTAAACTATGTGCATACTTTTATTGCAACCTCTGATATTCATATGCAACACAAGTTGAAAATGAGTAGAGAGCAAGTGCTTGAAAAAGCAGTCTGGTCGGTCGATTATGCCAAGAAACACGGTATGCAAGTAGAATTCTCTGCAGAGGACGCAACAAGATCTAACAAGGAGTTTTTAAGTGATGTCTTTAAGGCAGTTGCTGACGCTGGTGCAGACAGATTAGATATTCCTGATACTGTAGGCTATGCCACTCCTCAATATATTGCTCAACTCGTTACCGATTTAAAGACAGAAACAAATAATAAAATTCCAATCAGTATGCATTGCCACGACGATTTTGGTTTAGCAGTAGCTAATACAATTTCTGGAATAAATGCTGGAGCTTCGTGCGCGCATGTGACGATAAATGGCTTAGGAGAGAGAGCAGGAAATGCGTCTCTTGAAGAATTGGTCATGGCACTTCAGTGTTTATACAATAAGAAGCATAACATCAAAACTGAATTGCTTTATGAGACTTCGAAGTACATTTCTAATGTAATGGGTATAACCGTCCAGCCAAACAAAGCAATAATAGGTGAAAATGCTTTTGGTCATGAATCTGGCATCCATACACATGGCATCATAAATAATCCGCTTACGTATGAGCCAATCAGTCCAGAAATAGTCGGAAGGAGAAGATGGCTTCAGGCTGGAAAACATGCTGGTGCACATGGTATCAAGGCTATGCTAGAAGACTTCGGGATCAATTCCTCCAATGAACAGTTGCAAGAGATCGTAGAGAAGCAAAAAAACCTTGCGGATAAAGGAAAGTCTATAACAACTGCAGAACTTTTGTCGATAGCTAGTGATGTGATGCACAATAACAAATTTGAAGAGAAATTCAAACTGTATGATTTTCATATTATAACAGGAATGAATATTATACCAACTGCTGTTGTTAGATTAAATACTGATGGAAAAGATTTCATTGCATCTGAGATCGGTGTGGGTCCAGTTGATGCAGCATTGAAAGCGATACAAAAAATCGCAGTAGAAATGGCGAGCATCAAGATTCGTGAGTATAGGTTAGATTCTATTACAGGTGGTTCTGATGCATTGGCAGAAGTTTCAGTAAAGGTAGAAGATAAAACTGGAAACATTGTTTCAGCAAGAAAGGCAGGAGAAGATGTAGTGGTTGCATCCGTTCAGGCAATGATAGATGCTATTAACAAAATAATGCTAAGAAAAGTAATATACTCTGAGAACTAAATCTAAACTAAAAAGTTTTATAGACTATACAAAATATAAAATTTTTTGTTGACTCGCTATAACATTGCATTGATTATTGGCGACGGTATTGGTTCTGAATTAACAGCATCAGCAAAAACAGTGCTAGAGTCGATAAATGATAACAGCTCTAAAATCAAATTCATGATAAAAGAGGTTGATGCAGGTGATAATGCACTCATTAAATTTGGAAAAGCACTTCCAGATTTTAGTGTAGACATAATAAAAAAATCTGATGTATGTTTGAAGGGTCCTGTTGGCGAAACTGCTGCCGATGTAATTATTGTTCTGAGGCACATGTTCGATCTATATGCAAATATTAGACCTGCAAAGTCATATCCTAATATCAAAAATCTAGCTGGCAGTGTGGATTTGGTAACAATAAGAGAAAATACTGAAGACGTGTACCTAGGATGGGAATTCAATATTGATGAAAACACGGTTATTGCATTACGTATGACAACTGAGAGAGCATCAAGAAGAATTGCAGAATATGCATTCAAAACAGCCAGATTACGGGACAAAAAAAAGAAAGTTGTAGTTGTTCACAAAGCAAATGTTTTGCGTAAAGGTGATGGCTTATTTGCAAATACATGTAGATCAGTTGCTGACAGATATTCTGATGTAAAGTACAGCGAAATGTATGTTGACGCATGTGCTATGAATCTAATACGTAATCCTGAAGATTTTGATGTTATTTTGACAACAAATCTCTTTGGAGACATACTATCTGATGAGGCAGCACAGGTAGTAGGGGGTTTGGGAATAGGACCATCGGCTAATATTGGAAATAATTTTGCATTATTCGAACCAGTTCATGGAGCTGCTTTTGACATAGCTGGAAAGGACATTGCGAATCCAACTTCGATTCTATTATCTACAAAAATGATGCTTGAATGGTTAGCAGATAAGTATAATGATCTTGATGCATTCAATATAGGACAGCATATAGAAGAGGTAATAATTAGCTTATTAAAACAAAACAAAAAAACAAAGGACATAGGTGGTAACCTTTCTACGACGGATTTCACAAAATTGGTAGCTTCATCTATGTATTAGACATATACTAAAGAAGAAGAACGCCGGTATTTTTGGAGAGATTCTCAAAAAATTATTCTTGTCTTCATCCACTTAAATGAGTCTTGACAAAACTCTTGGAGTTTTTCAAACCGACCAATTACTACATATATACAAAGCAGGTTTTTTGCAACATTAATTGACCTGATTGACTGACTGAAGGGGCTTGACAAAATACAACAGCAACTATTGGCATCAGGATACCAACGAAATACGTAAATTATCGACTTTTGTTCAACGACATGTTTAATTATTTCAGATTCCTATCAAAAGTAGATTAATGGCTGATCAAATATTCATGTTTCTGACAACAGCAGGTACTATGATAGGATTAGCAGTACTGCTTTTTGTATCCAAAGGACTCAGAATTAGGTCTATTGGACGTATTGCTACCTCTTCCTCTTCTTCATTCGATAACAAAAATTACAATAATGCGGGAAGAAAGGTTAAAAAATATAGCTCTGATGGAAAGCCAATTTACGAAGACTAGTAAGAAAAATGGAATAAAAATATACCACGTTGAACGCTCTTAACTATTATCTGATTTTAGCTAGCTAACTAAAACTGGCAAAACGATGGGGATAAGATATCCAATATATACATATATCATGAATACGTATTCGTTAATGTCTGTTTTTCCGATTACTCAAATATTAGCTTCGACCATGCGTGCAGCATTTACCTTACAAAAACTAAAGAAGTGAATGGAATTGTTAGTTATATTTGTCAGAATTTGAATCGTTGATTCTAAGAAATATATATACAAACGATCATCAAATAAAAGAGCATTCAGTTAGTAATATGATAACCATAGATAGCAAGTGGCTTGCAGCACACCTCGATTCGCCTCAAACAGTAATTATAGATAGCAGGGGAAATATACCATATAGATTAGCACACATCAAAAATGCAAGACCTCTTGGAGTCGAATATGTAATCTCAGTGGCAGATAATGGTGCTAACTTGGCATTAGACCAGTTATCTGCTGAAAAGATTTTTAGTGATCTTGGAATCGATGATTCTAAGACGGTTGTAGTTTACGGTAAAAATGTAGATCCTTCAGCCGCAAGGATAGTTTGGACTCTAATGTATCATGGGCATCAAAATACCAAACTATTAGATATTGGATTTACTACATGGCAAAGGTCCGGGTTGCCAATTAGTCATGGTGATGCAGTTCTTATTAATACCAATCCTGTCAAATTCAAGTCTAAGCTAATTAATACAATAAGAGCAGATGCAGATATGATCAAAGCAAAACAAAAAGATCCAAATGTAATCATTGTTGATTCAAGAACTCAACAAGAACATATGCAAGCAAGAATTCCCGGCTCCATATTACACAGCTGGGAAGAAGGTCTAGGCTCTAATGGTGCAATGTTTACAAGTAAAGAAGAATTGCAAAAAGAATTCGAGAATAACGGAATTACTCCGGATAAAGAAATCATTTGCTATTGTCATTCTGGATCTAGGTCATCGCATAAGTTCTTGCAGTTCAAACAGGCTTGTTTTAACAATGTGCGTATGTATGATGGTTCAATAATAGACTGGGCCCAACGTCGCAACCCATTAAGGTAAATAGATATATATGCACATATATACTATTAGTAAAAACTCAGCATCAATACACAATGCTGATGATATGATATGACATTTGCTTACCTGACCCACCTACCTATTCTGCGGTGCTTCACAAAATTCAGTTAAAACTCCATTTAGAGATTTTGGATGGATAAAAGTGATCTTCCGACCATAAGAACCTGAGCGTAGTTGACCAAGAATTTTCATGCCATTTGCTAAAGCTTTTGCGATGTCTCTTTCTATATCATCTGCTGTAATTGCAATGTGATGTATTCCTTCACCTCGCTCAACGAGAAATTTTTTTATAGGACTGTCATCAGCAGTTGGTTCCATCAATTCAATTCGTGTATCTTGTAATTCTAGCATTGCAACCTTCACCTTTTCGTTTGGAACTGTTTCGATCTCAAGATGATCAATATTCAATATCTTTTGATAGTTTTTCAATGCTTCGTCAACATTATTAACTGCTATTGCAATGTGATCTACTCGCATTTCTTTTCATTCTGATGCATTATCACCAGAACAATCTAGTGATAGACACATCAACACATATTGTAAACTCTGATTGTTATATATCTTTTGATACGAGAGACAGTAATTTGACAGGAAGAAAGAAGGGAGAGAGGAAGTGGTGGTCAAAACAAACAGGAATGAAGAGGAGCTATTTTTTTCCAAGCGAGGCGTTTGGAAATGTTATCTTGATTGGATGTCTAAATGCTGAATGTACCATAACTAACTCTCCTTTATTTAATCTAACAATATTCATTTTTGTACTTTGATCAATTATGTTGTATGGCATCGATGAGAGTTCTGACAGACCTACTTTTGCAGTTATGTGCATTCCTGTATTCTCATGCAGAGAATAATCCACAGTACTCTTGAATTGTTGTGCAGAAAACAAAATAGTGTGTCTTGATCTTCCTGCAATTATAGTCTTCATTATTTGTTCTGCTACTGCGTTTATCCTTCCGAAGGTCTTAGTATTTGGCAAAAATCTATTAATTTCGTCTATGAAAATCAAAAAGTATTTTGGCTTTTTACTTTTTTTATCATTATCGTTATTGCTAGTGTTGTTGTCGTTGTCGTAGTTACTACTCTTGTTATCTTCATTGGACATCTCTGTTGTTGCGGAGTATATTTCATCAATACTTTTCATTGCGTCTCCTATTACAAATGCTTGTTCTTCTAGTGAGGAGAGCATCGCTATATCTACAACGAAGACATTGCCTGGACGTATTTTCTTGATTTCCTTTCCAAGGTATATACTAGTTACTTTTTTGTCAATAAATAGAGACGATCTTCTGAATCGCTGAATATGTCCTTGAAACTGTAAAAGAGAAGATTTGTTTGTAATTATTTCTTCAGGATAGTCTTTGAAGTCGAATAAATCAGTCCAGGTCTTTACTATTTCTGCGTCTCCTACTTCTTCTCGTTTTTTTTCTCCCATGTGTTCTTTTCCTGACCAATTATTAGAGGTAGTAGTCTTTCTAATTGGCCAGAATTCATAGATATAATTAGCAATCGAAGATAGGTTATAATAGTGAGTATCATGTATTTCTGAAAATAAAAGATCAAGTCTATCATATACGTCCTCTAATTCATATGAATAGGTTTTTGAATTCAGTGGTACGTAAGTTGAATTGGGTCTTCCATCTCTGCCTCGCGGAAGAAAATATGTTACGTTATCAAATGGTGCTATATCCAAATTAAGAATATCAAAGAATTCTTTGTCGTTAGTTTTCTTGAAATTCTTCTGTTCATCCTTGTCTATGTGCAACAGATTACCACACTTTGTATTGAAGATTATTATCACATATTCTTCTGCATATTCTTTGAGTTTTTGATATACAGACTGTAAAAGAAAGAGCAGGTACGAAGTTTTTGCATTTCCTGAAATTCCGGAGGCGTTTACATGTGCAGTATCAGGACCGGCTAAATACGAAATATCTAAAAAGATAGGAATTCGTAAGCCATTGCTCATCTCTATTATTCCAGCTGGAATTGGATAAGCCATCTCTGGAATTCCTAACGCAAACATTACTTCCTCCGCATTAGAAAACCTTACTGACTTTCCTAATCCCACAGGCATCCCGGTAGGGATGTTACTTAATTTTTCCTCTGTATGAACCTCGGAATTAGCCATAACTGCAACTCTTGCTACTGTAATTCCGTTCTGGTAAACAACACTGTTATCTAAGTCACTACTAATTGTTGTCTGGTTCTTGTTGTTGTTGTTGTTATCATTTCTTGGAAGATACTCTATCTTATTCGGAGGGTGAAACAAATAATGATAATAATTGTCAGTTGGCACAATAGCCTGAAGATCCTGAATCATTCCGATAGTTTTAATACGGTATGACGATAGCGAAGGTGGTGTTGTTGTTGTTACTGCTGCTGATAAGGATGAAGATGAGGGGGAAGATTGTTCAACGGTAACAAAGTCAAATGGTTTGACAATCGTTCCAGGTGCAAGTGCAAACCAGAAACTGTCTATAGTGTTTGGATGTTTGTCGGATATTATGGTTTTTCCAATTTCTGTATTATTATAATGATAAGTATTATTATCATCGTTTAAATCATCATCTTTTAGATCGTTGATACGTTTGATATTATTAGTAGTATTATGATTTCCTTGTTGTTGTGGTTCTTCTTCTTGTTTATTATTATTATTACCCATTCGTAATCACATTCTTACATATATCAAATCGCTCTATTGTTGATATATCTTGCAATAAAAGATATCAGTCGTTCATCATGGAAAGATATAAAATTTGGTAAAAATGGCTTTTTTACTGACAGAAATACTATTTAATTAGTAAATGAATCGTAGCAACATAGCCTCTATCCCCTGCTCTTATTCTCTGACTGTATATAACAAATACAGTACTCTACTCTGTTAATAGCAGCAATAATCTATAAAGCTGTATCATCAATTTCATCTGCATTTATAGTGTAAGCTTCTATAATATCAGATACAAATATTTTTCCGAAAGGAAATGGACCTTTGGATAGAGTTGCACGTATATCCTCGATAATTGGTTTCACTACTGAATCTGCAACGATTACTTCAATCTTTGTTCCAGTGACAAATTCAGGAACCGCTCTTGCTATTCCTCTGCCAGATGATACTTCTTCTTTTCTGCTACGTCCTCTGCCCTTGACGCTATAGAATGTCATACCGCCGACTTTATGTTTGCGAAGAAGTTCGCTAACTTCTAGAAAATGTTCGTGAGATATAATTAGATCTATTCTCTTCATGTACAGTTCAAATTAGCTTTTCTACGTGGAATATAATAAATATGCGTAGAGAAATTTCTTATATTATAGCAAGACCTTCTACATTAGCTAATCTGTGTATTCATTTGCTATTGCTGAATAACATAATACAATTTGAATTCGGATCGGAATTTGACTAGTGAATAAATTATTGATAATCGTAGTAGTATCAGCAACAATTATGACAACAGTTGTAATAATAATGAAAAAATTTGGATGGAGGCAGGTTATAGAGATAATTTTTGACAGAAATGACACTTTATGGATGAAATCCCAGAGCGAAATTTTTTTATCTCGTATAAGTCCCGGCTGCTATTGCTGTAGCGATTACTATTTCTCCTGAAGCAACGTTTATGACTTCTTGAAAGCCTCACCTTCACGTATCTTTCATTTCATTGCTATTATGTAAATGAATTTAACAATTACTCTAAACTGTAAAAGCTACCTCGAATAACAGATGCTCAAAACGGTATATACTAAAGTTTTTTTTCAGCAGCTTAATTTGCCTAGTAGAGAACTACAAAAGCAAGGTAAATTAGCTATGATGTACTTTTTTCTAGCGTAGATATTATTATTGTTAATTATTAATAACTACGACAATAACAAATACTGTTTTTGTTCTTGTTACTTACATATAGTATATCCCAATATACCAATGTCAAAAAGATATCTTTGGTTCATATCTCCCAAAGACTTGTACAAAGGTATTACTTATTTCACCTAGTGTAACATTGCTCTTTACAGCGTATATGATATGAGGCATTAGATTTTCATCAGGCTTTTCAGCGGCATCTTGCAATGCATTCAGTGCTTGCTCAACATTTGTCTTGTCACGAGAACTCTTAAATTCTTTTAGCCTGGCGACCTGCCTTCTTTCTATCTCAGCATCTATTGTGTTTAGCTTTGGTTCAACATCATTTCGATCTTGAAATTTATTTACACCTACAATGATACGCTTGTTCTCATCTATCTCCTTTTTCAAATGATATGCGTTTCTCCTAATTTCATCTTGGAAAAACCCTTTCTCAACAGCAGATAATGCACCGCCCATTCTGTCTATTTTTTTCAGGTATTTTTCTACTTCCTCTTCAATTCTGTTAGTTAGATATTCAACGTAATATGAACCAGCCATTGGATCTACAGTTTTTGCAAGACCAGTTTCGGTAGCGATTATCTGCTGTGTCCGAAGTGCAATTTTTACAGAATCTTCCGTAGGTAATGCAAGCGCCTCATCTCTAGAGTTAGTATGCAAAGACTGGCAACCACCCAGTACAGCAGCGAGGGCCTCTGTCGTAACCCTGACAATATTGTTGTCAACTTGTTGAGCTGTTAATGATTCGCCGCTAGTCTGCACATGGAATCGTAGATGCCATGATTTTGCATTCTTTGCATGAAACCTGTCCTTCATTATTTTCGCGTAAATTCGCCTAGCTGCTCTAAATTTGGCTATCTCTTCAAAAAATTCCATTGTACAGCAAAAGAAAAATGACAATCTAGGAGCAAAGTCATCTACTTTTAATCCTCGATTAATACAGGTTTGGATATATTCTATTGCATTGGCAAATGTAAATGCTAATTCCTGTATCGCATTGCAGCCAGCTTCTCGCATGTGATATCCTGAAATACTAATCGGGTACCATTGAGGAACTTTTTGAGAGCAGTATTGGATCATATCGCCAATGAGTCTTATGGATGGTTTAGGAGGATAAATGTAAGTGTTCCTAGCAATGTATTCTTTTAGTATATCATTTTGGGTTGTACCTCTGAGCTCCGTTGGAGAAATGCCTTGAGATTCTGCCACAGTAATGTATAATGAAAGTAATGTTGAAGCCGTTGAGTTAATTGTCATAGAAGTGCTGACTTTATTTAATGGAATATTCTCAAAGCAAGTCATCATATCCTTTATAGAACTAATCGCCACTCCTGTCCTTCCAACTTCACCTTCAGATTGAGGATCATCGGAGTCGCGTCCTGTCTGTGTAGGTAGATCAAATGCTAAAGATAATCCTGTCTGTCCATGTTCGAGTAAAAATTTGAATCGTTTGTTGGTCTCCTCAGCACTTCCAAACCCGCTGTATTGACGCATCGTCCATAACCGCTCTCGGTACATGTTTGGATACAAGCCACGTGTATAGGGAAATTTTCCTGGCTCCTCCTGTTCATGCATATTATTATCGAATTTCGATAGGTCATCTTTTTTGTAAGCCCTCTTAACGGGTATATTAGAATCCGTTTTTATCACATCAGCTGGTGGCATATCTCTTTTTGATCACCTCGTCTTCAATACTATTGCGGCTAATTCTTCTGCAGCTTGGTAAGGATCCATCCTTTTTTCTGCTAATTTATCAATAAAAAGGAAATATTTTTTATTACTGTTGAGCAGAGCTGAAACTCTTTGTTCTACTATATCTAATACCATATCATTTAATTCCGATTCAAGCATTTTTCTTTCTTTCTCTTTATAATTACTACTTCTTGCCTTTAGTAAGTTATCAATAGTAGCTGCTAATTCCTTAATCCCCTTGCCTCTCTTTGCAGAGGCTTTCAGGACAATGGGTTTCCTTTCGCTATTCCCTATTAAATCCAAAACAGAATTAAAAAGAGCGCCCGCGCCATCTAGTTCTTCCTTATTAACAATGTACAAATCCCCAATTTCAGTCAAGCCTGCTTTGATAGCTTGAATATTATCACCGGTGTGGGGAGTAAATACTACAGCAGTTACATTGACTATATTTGAGATTTCCACCTCAATCTGTCCAGCTCCTACACTTTCAACTAATACAAGGTCATAACCTGCTGCATCTAATATTCTAATTACATTCCTGAGGGATTTTGAAACTCCTCCTGACGCACCTCTAGATGCTATACTTCTCATAAACACTCTGCCGTCATCCACAGCATCTTGCATTCTAACTCGATCTCCTAGTATTGCTCCACCTGTGATAGGGCTAGTAGGGTCCACTGCAACAATGGCGACTTTATATCCTAGTGACTGTAAATTAGGAACTAGTTTTCCTATTAGAGAGCTTTTACCTGAACCTGCTGCACCTGTAAATCCTACAGTTCTAACATTGCCAGTTTTGTTAAATATTTCTCGTATAATCGTTTCTGAATCAGGTTCGCAGTTGTCGATTATGGAAATCGCTCTTGCTAGAGAGCGCCTTTCTCCTTCAAGTAGAGCTTTGACCACCGGTAGCATTGTTATTTATTATTATGTAGATGTATGTATAATATATTTGTCAATATTAATACTCATACTGCTGCATTTTACATCTATATTAAAAATACTTTACTGCTTTAATGTAAATTGTTTCTTATTATTATCCTAAGAGATATATTAGCAAGGCTAATCAACAGGCAGAATATTCATGAATTCAATAATGCGAATCGACTGGTCACTTTATTTTATATCCTGCTCACGCAATTTTGACCAAAGATAACTAAGAAAAATGTATTATACCATTTTTCAGACATTTCTTAGTAAATTGTTAAAAAGCCTTAATGTATTACTTGATTTTCCCTACGATGAATATTTGAAAATAAAATCCCATGCAAGATATTTATCATATAATTTGCGCATAACAGTGAATATAATAATATGATTTCTGTGGTTGGTACAATCTCGGCAATTTCTGATGATAAAGCGCTATCGCTATTCAAAGCTGTCGCGCTTTCAGAAAACGATTGTAGTAATATCCTTATAACAAAATTAAGACTTACTCGCAGACAATACTATTCAATCATGTCAAGACTAATGCATGCTGATTTGGTGAGAAGAATTAGTGGCAAGTATAGCCTCACCTCCCTTGGTAAGGTAATTTTTTATTCCTATGTTAAAATTGAAGCTGCAATTAAATGTTATTGGAAACTCAAGGCTGTTGACTCAATTCTAGTGTCTGCAAATGCGGAATTACCTGCAGAAGAGTGCCAAAGGATTATAGATAACTTAATAGACAATAATGAAATCAAAGCTATACTTATTTCAAATAATATTTGTGAATCACAATGTTATGCTAGCTCAGAACAACAACAGCAAGAAGAACAACAAAGACATTCACGTCAATTAAAAGAGTTATTAATGCACTAGAAGAAGAGTTAGATAGAAAAAAGGGAGATACAAAAAGAGTATATGTATAACTGTGGTTTAGACTATACTACCTGCGTTGCGGCAGCAGAGATGTTGTTACATTGGTAAAGAGCTTCTAGTTGGCTTTTTTTCTGCTAACTGTTTTTGTTGCTGCTATTGCTAATGTTGTCGTCCTCTTCGTCGATAATGCTACTTTCTTATTTTGTTTCTTTTTTAGCACTAGATAGGGCGCATACATATATCAAGTCTCTAATTTATATATACTATAACTACAGTTACCTTACGATTTAAGAAGTATATCTTTGATTTCAGATTCTTTATCTATTAAACTATCCATTAGCTTTTTACGCTCTTCCGTTGAAAATGCATTATTATTATTTTCTGATGATTCTATTGAATCAATTGCCTTCAGTTTCCAGTAATTGTCAACAGCTTCTCCAACTAGGCTCTGAGCAGTATGAACTACTTTACCGAGGCTAGTAAGAGAATATATTCCATTACTTCTTCTTATCAAACCTGCTTTCATTAATACAGAAATCCTCATATAATATTGCTTGCGGGTAAATGTCGCCTTTTTTCTGAGCGTGTCAGTATTTCCGCCTTCAGCGGCAATAACATTAAATAGCGTTAGCGTTTTTTCATCGGCGATTGCCTTCAGAGAACCGACTAGGGAAACCACTTGTTAATCTATGACCTTAATTTGCTATTAATTACTTTCTGAGAACTTTGGTACAAAGTTATCAAAAGTGGGTAATCCTTTATGTTTTTCCTCAAAGTTATAAATAAATTTCTAATTAATTGGTTGATTGTAATCTGGGATTTAGTAAAAAGATCAAAACAGCAAAGCAAATTTCCAATTACAATAGATCTGATAAGGTAAAAAAACAAAGATAACAGAAAAAAAGATGAGGAGGAGGACATCGCCAAAAAATTTTAAAAGCGTAGATATATTCTATTCCAAGCACTTCTTTATAGGAATAAAGGTTTTAAAGCCGACCTGCCAATCATTGGTAAATGCCAACACAAGAACATCTCGAACAACAACAACAGCAAAGGCGAATTAGAGTTCTTGTCTCAAAGTTGGGATTAGACGGCCATGATAGAGGAGCTCTTGTAATATGTAGGGCGTTAAGAGATGCAGGTATGGAAGTCATTTACTCTGGGCTATTTTGTACGCCAGAACAAGTTGCAAAGATAGCAATCGATGAAGATGTTGATGCTGTTGCTATGAGTTTGCTAAATGGTGCACATTTAGTATTATTCCCAAAAGTTGCACAATTGTTGAAAGAAAATGGGGTAAATGACATCTTACTTGTCGGTGGCGGCATTATTCCAGAAAAGGACAAAGAACTATTGGAAAAACAAGGGATTACTGGAAACTTTGGTCCAGGGACACCTTTACCGACTGTAATCAATCACATTTCAGAAAATGTAAAAAAGTTACGCTGGAAAGATGATCTTAAATGATAGCTGTGGAATATATTGGAATTAACACCCTATAGCAGCATAGCATATCATATATTAGGATCATTGGGCCACATCATTTTACGCATCTCTTTGCCAACTTTTTCAACCTGGTGGTTCTCGATCTCTTTCATAAATCTGCCAAATGAATTCTTCCCTTCTTTTTTATAAATGCTAACCCATTCTTCAGCAAATTGTCCTGATTGAATTTCTTTGAGAACTTCTTTCATTTTATTCTTGGAATCCGTTCCAATTACATGAGGCCCTCTTGTAAGTCCTCCATATCTTGCAGTTTCACTAACACGATAGTACATGCCGGTGATACCATATTTATGTATGAGATCTGTAATTAGTTTCAGTTCATGAAGGCATTCATAATAAGCTACCTCAGGTTGATATCCTGCTTCAACTAGAGTTTCAAATGCACTCATTACAAGTGCATGAGCACCACCACATAGATCGACTTGTTCACCAAACCAATCTGTTTCGACTTCTTCTTTGAAGGTAGTTTTAATTACGCCAGGTCTTGTGCTACCTATACCTTTTGCTATAGCCAATACCCTGTCCCAAGCCCTTTTCGTATAATCCTGATATACAGCAACTAGCGATGGTGTACCAAAACCATCTAAGTATAACTCACGTACTCTCTGTCCTGGTCCCTTTGGCGCTACCATCAATACATCAACGTTTTTTGGAGGTACAATCCATTTCCAATGAATGGCCGCGCCATGTGAAAAGCATAATGCTTTACCTTCAATCACGCAAGGCGCGATTTCCTTATTATAAGTGTCTGCTTGCTCCATGTCGGGAATTAAAATATGAATTATATCGGCACTCTCAGCAGCTTTGGTTACTTCCATTACTTTGTGACCATCTTTTTCTGCCACACTCCATGTTTTACCATTCTTTCTTAATCCAACTACGACATTAATTCCAGAATCCTTCATGTTGCTGGCTTGAGCACGGCCTTGAATCCCATATCCAATCACAGCAATAGTCTGATCTTTTATCAGATCTAAGTTTACTTCGCTATCATGCCATTTCTTTGCTACTGCTATTGATTGTTCTTCTAGTGATGTTGTTGCAGTCGATGCTGCTGATTCTGACATAGCCATTATTGAATATGTGGCACATATATATGCGCTATCACTTTCTTGTGATTGTTAAAAAATATAGTCATGCTTCTAAATTAAAAGAGACTCATCTCTATACACATATAGTGATCGAAAAAATTTTTTGTTTCCTGAAGGACAATCAATGATTGAATCGTCGTTGCATTAATAACTAACAATATGATGGACATCAAAGTATTCTTTGATCGATTGTGCTTCCAGAGTGACTTTAGTATTATATCTATCACAGTCCATTATCAGAGTAGTATTTCTTTGAAAATCGTAAAAGTCAACTAGTACCGGTAGCATAAAATGATGTCAGATTAAAATATTCACCGTTTCATAGCTGTATTTCGATATACAGCCGTATGTCAACACTAAATACAGATTTCTTTCTTTTCAAGTGTTTCATATTGTGTGATAAGAATATTCACATCCGATTGTTCAAAGCAGACTCCGTAAATAACAAATTTTATATCTTTTACCTGTAACATTGACATGCATGGCTAAACTAATTTGTCATAATCTTACTCGTCTGGCTATCTTATTTATTATAGTTATGTATAGGCATCAATATTCAGATATACCTTCTTCTTCTTTTCTAACTCTACCTGTTGTAGTTCAAATTATTCTGCATGAGCATTGTTAGACCGTAGGAGTAGTGACTTGTGATATAATAAAACTTACCAGAAAGAGCCTTTTCCTTGGGTTAGTTTTAGCTATTATTATTTCAGACTCATTCATTTATTTTGCTGAGATAAAAACAAAGGCATTCTATTCGAGTTGGATAATAAGCATTAATGCATCTACTGCTGCAGCATTAGCTATATTTGTAGTATATAGACATATGCAGCAACGAAGCCATCATCAACAAGATCATGATCACAGCAAAAGTCATGTGG
>JBJMFM010000151.1:0-5213 GCA_045808425.1 Nitrososphaeraceae archaeon
TTTAAGCTTTTCATATTCTGCCAATACATATTTTCCTTTTCCTATCTTTGGTGCAAGTTGGCTACGAGTTTTCCATGAATTTACAGCCAGTTCAAGTGATTTTTTACTTTCTTCCGGTGAGAGCAAATTTTGTACGCCTTCTCTATGATCAGAATGCATTATTTTACCATTTGAATCGCAAATAGTTACTAGTCTTATCTTAGGATCGCTATTCATGATATCGTCGTAAATACGCTTATAGTCCATTACTCTCTAATACATTAAGCTAATTTAATAAGATTATTGACATGGATTTTTTTGCCGTGTTTATTGACTGCATAAGTGATTAAGATTTGATTACATTCAATTTAATGAAAAAATTCCGCTTTCTATAGCTGTAATTGAGGGGTGTTCCATTTTCACGCTTGATACTATGATAATACTTAGCTTTATCATTTTGCTTAAGTCAAGCAATTGCTACTGTATAAAGCCATAAGCTTATTTAAGGTAAATTTTGCACATCAACATTAAATAAGCAAGGAGACATGCTTGATAACCTAAAATTGTCAAGCAATGAATGACAAGAAAAAGTTGCCAAAGTTATGAAACTGGACATGGATATACGAGGGTCTTATCTGGCTCAAGTAATCCATATTGAGGAGCTTGTCAAAGATATTATATCATATCATTTCTGCTCTGATGACAATAGGCGCAGAGTTCGTTTCTCATACTAAATGGCAGCAGTGACTATACTTTTGCGGCTGGAATAGAAATCCTAGAAAAGCTTCTTGAGATCCATTATAATGATTTGACTACGATATCCTAAGCTAGTACTCGACTTAAATAACATCAGAAGATTTCGTACTGTACTTGCTCACTCTATGCTTGATACATCAGATGGATTACTAGCCAAGAACTATACTGATGGGATAGGTTATTGTCATATGATGAGAGAGGACAAACAAATCAAAGAGACATTACCCGCAGCGAAATCGATGAAAGATTAGAGGATTGCGTAGCCATTCACTTTGATCTTATGAAGATTCATGAGGAAATTAGGGATCGTGTGTTAACTAATGCAGAATAGGATGGAGGATCTATCTGTGTAGAACATGAACTAATACTAATACTAATTGAATTCTTTTTATACATAGATTTTGAAAGTAAATGCCTGAAATGAAGAGCGAGAAAGAGGAAAATGTTTTGTATGAGTGGTTAGATTTTGACCAATCCAGTATTACTACAGCTGCTATTCCTGACAAGTCAGGAGTCTTTAAGGTACACGCAAGTATGAAAATTCTATACATTGGAAGCAGTATGAATCTGAGACAATCATTGTTAGAATCGCTATCGGATCCTTGCATAGGCAAGGCGAGAAGATTTAGTTATTTAGTTACAGAGAAAGCTGAACAAGTAAAGGATGAATTGCTAAAGGAATATCGTGAAAGCCATGGTGGGAACTTGCCTGCATGTATGGACAAATGAATCATCGATATTGTATGCTATCAATCATATGTTTTGCTTTTCACTTTCCTTGACTTCCCAAAATAAACCATTAAACCCAAACAGGCAAAACCAATAAATTCTGGAATTATAAACAATTTAAACCTCTCATAAGGAGAGGCATAATAATCCACTAAACTGGCAACAGGGCCACCAACTAACCCGCCAAATAATCCCGCCATTATTGCAATAGTTATTATTCGCTCATTTTTTTCCATAGATCTGTGTAACTGAGAAGCTTTTTAAGAGAAGTATACTTTTGCTTTGCTAATTGTACGTTGACCTATACATTCTACTTTGATGTTCTTTTCTAATTCAATATTTGTACATAAAATCTCGATAAAATCATACATTGAGACTGTAATGAGTCAATTATACAAGGTTATACAACATTTTTTGGTGCATGCTGCATGCTAATCTACAGATAATTTGTATGGTTTGTAAACTTTTTACTTTATATAATTTGTTGTGTCTGACCAACTGCATATGACACAAGAAAAGCAAGTTGCAGTCGTAACAGGTAATTCTAGTGGCATAGGATTTGAGACTTGTCTTACAATGGCAAGAAATGGATATAATACTTATGCAACAATGCGTAAGATAGAAGGGAAGACAAATCAGATAACAGACATAGCCAAAAATGAGAATCTTCCATTAAAAGTCCTTCAACTAGATGTCGATAATGATAAGTCGGTATTAGATGCAATTAATAGAATAGTGACTGAATATGGCAGCATTGATGTTATAGTAAATAATGCAGGGTATGCATTAGTTGGAGCCTTAGAACAAACTTCGATGGAAGAAATAAAGGCACAATTCGAAACTAACTTTTTTGGCGCAGTAAGAGTCATGCAGGCAGTAATTCCAGCAATGAGAGAACAAAGAAGCGGCAAAATAATTAACATAACATCGATAGGAGGCAGAATTGCAATTCCTCTTGACTCGATTTACCATGCAACTAAATTTGCCCTAGAGGGCTTGTCTGAATCTATACAGTATGAACTTGAACCATTTGGGATAAAGGTGATACTTGTAGAACCTGGAGCTGTCGGTTCAAACTTTTGGAAGAATTGGATGATGGCTGCAAAGGCATCAAGCAGTGACGATAATAATACTAATTCACAATATAAACAAATACAAAACAATATGTTAGGATCGTTCAAACAAATGGAACAAAATGCTATACATCCATCTGAAGTTGCAAATGTGATTCTACAAGCGGTTAAAGACGATAATCCTGATTTCAGATATGTAGTAGGAAAAGATGCAGCCACGATTTTGGAAACAAGAAAAAAAATGTCTGATAGAGAATTTCAAAACTTTTTCAAGAAACAGTTAATCTGCAAGATATTAGTTACCTCACTCTCTAGTACAGCAGCAACTGAATGCCTCCCTTTTGGTAGTAATGCCTTTTATAATATTTGTTATATGGGCTCTAGATAGTAGATGTACACTAGACACTCTAACTACAAATCCCTTTTTTCTTTCACCTTCTTTTTGGACTTGTTAGTTTATGGGCTATTTTGATATATTGCATGAGAAATTTGCAAAAGTCGTTATATATCATTAGGATCAGTGAGCCTATACTATAGTGAGCTCAACATAGTAGTAGGGAGTTTGTTGATTATCGGATTCATACTTAACTCTCCCCCTGCTGCTATGCCAAGTAGTCGTCTAGTAGTAGTCTTATAGTCCTAGCTTGTCTCTTAGCTCTTGAATGTCGTTACTTCATTTCAGTAAAGACGTAGATGCAGTTACCACCAATAACACTACCAGCTAGCAACTGCAAGTCATTTTATATGGTTGTTGTATGCCTTGGATATCTCTGAGAGCAGTCTAGTATACTACTACGAACACCAATTAGGGCTGTTAAGAAAATTATTGACATTGATGTGGTAATCCTGTGTCTTTGTCTGTAGGAATCCATTTACCGCTCTGGCTTTTGTTATTTGCATCAAAATAGATTTCCTGACCGCAGCCTTTACTACAATAGTGGCATCGACTTTGTTCATTGTTGTTGGAGTTATTGCAGTTACTTAGAATACGATATGAATGCAAATATCATCATAAAGCCAAGGACAAGGCCATATACTATATGCCCTCCTAGACTTGCAAGCGCTGGCATATGACCCAAAGGGTGATTAAATGGAGATAAGCCAGTAATTGGCTTATGTATTGGCACAAAGTAATAATCCATAACGCAAAACCATATAGCAATCCTAGCAAAAGTAATGATGTGCTGCTAATGACAAGAGTCGTGAAAAATGAAGCGATGATAAATGGAAAGGCTATTCCTGCAAGAATACCGTTTAGGAAGTGAAATAAAAAGACTCCTTTGAAGTTAATATTGTTATTGTCATTTGAAAGCTTAAACAATCGCCTTGTTATAACCTGATTTTCATGCCACTCAAACACGCCAGGCAAACCCCAGCGCTTCCATGATGGGATCTCAGTCAACGTCATTATGACCGTTGAAACTATACCACCTAACAGGCCAATCAGCAAATATGACAATATATCAAAACAACAATAGTATACAAGACTTTTATATCATCAAACCTCCTAACTCTTGTCTTGTGGCTTCTGCGCTAACTTTTCTATCTCTGGCTTGTTAGGCTAGCATGGATAACTTTTTGTTATAATTGGCATTCCTGATAAACGGTCAAAAGCACTAAAGACGTATTGCTAGCAAAGGAGTTCAAAGGTCTTAAACTAAAGGATGAAACCTATCATAGTCATAGTTCATTTTCTGAAAAATAGCAAACAAGGAACAACAACAAGAAGAATGATGACAAAATACTTCTAAAGCAGACTATACAAACTAGTGTTACCATTCTGAGTAACAAGAGAATCAAATATTATTCCCTCATAGTCATAGAGTGGTTTATCATTTCCATCCTTCTGTGGCAAGCCAATAATGTGGTTAAAGCAGCAATCTCCATTTGTTCTGGTGTCTTCTTTTTTATGTTCTTCAATATCCCAAATCCAAAATGGTTTGTCCTGTAGTATGTCAAAACAATGTGTTTGTTGTTGTAGATTGCTGCTGTTGTTGCTTATTCTCTTGGCTAGCTCCCTGAATGTCATTAGCTTTATCTTGTGTTAGTTCTACACTTGTGTTTGCTTTAGCTTTTTCTTTCTTGTCTTGTTGTTGTCTATGATTTGACGATGTCGACATGAATCTGATAGCATCATCAACTATAGTGACATTAGTAAGTAAATCCAGCTTCATTGAGTAACAATCTTTTGCAAGCGATAGCGCTTGTATCTTTTCCCCTTTATCTTGAGCCTGATATGATGCAGTCCATGCTTCTTTTAACATTTGATTTATCACAAACTTGAGATACAATATGATGCTGACACGAGTTCACATAGAGTCTCTATACGTGTTGTAAACTTACCTTCTAGGAATATGACGCGAACAATATAGCATTAAGATGGTGAACATCTTATCTAATATTACAATAAAAGAGCAATATCAATAAGCAGCACAAGAAAATCACAGTTTTTAGATAAAATTTTCTTTTTCTGGCGCTTTTTACATCAAATGTCGCAAGCAGAGCAAAAAATACTCCAAAAATTAAAATACTATGCATTTTTTATATTCAATATCATGTTGAAAACTAACGTAATATGTATGATAGCAGCAATAACAGTATTAGCATTAGCTGCACCTACACAAGTTTCAATAATAACTACTGCAAACGCACAGAACATGACAACAACGACAACCG
>JBJMFM010000152.1:0-7982 GCA_045808425.1 Nitrososphaeraceae archaeon
TTCAAGCAATTAGAGAAATTGCAGACACTTATATAGAGTCTCAAAAGGACGTTATTGTCAACTCATTCCAACTTTGGTCAAATTGGATGATATCTCCAAGACAAGTGGCTGAAGACTACTCAAAGGCAGTTAGCAATCTAGCAGACAACGCTATATCAGCAACAAGATTAGCCAATAATACGATATCTGCAAATCTAGGAGCATTCAATACATCTGTTCAGACTGCAAAAGAGAGTGTAAAGGAATTTTCGAAAATGAGTGGCAATACTATAAAAACATTCCAGCAAATATCAAAACATCCTGATAGAGTCTTCGTTCAAGCTTAATAGAACGACAATAACGAATACGTACATCAACCAGTAGAAGCGATAGATAGAGATTACACTTACATAATTGCCAAGGAAGCAGTAGGAGGTAATCACAGTGGGATTTGCCCACAATCTTTCTTTTTGTAATGCTTTTCGGAAAACTACCTTATAACAAAAAATGACGTCATTAAAAAGGCTCAAGCATAAGGCAAGAATAGGATTATGTAATTATCCCTACAATCATCTCATATGTTTACCTCAAAGGAATGGTGTTGTGGTTAGCAAAGTCATAAAACATATCTATTTGGAGATCAATTCCAATCGCGCGACCATATTGTTAGTAAAAGGGGGTATCTTGGACAGATCTTGTACTGTTGTAAACTCTCCTTTTTCAGAAAAGTAAGAATACTGAATATCATAATTTGCTAGTGTTAGAATTTCTCTTTTTTGGCTTCCAGTTGAATTGTCTATCACCGATATTGTCCTATTGTCATATGAATATATTTTCATGAAATCCTCCATAGTTAATCGAATTGGTCTAACATATTGAATATGGATTACATTGCCAACCTTATCAGTATGGATTATACGCAGGCATTCTCCACCATTTTTTGGATTCTTTCCGACGTCATCAGGTAACAGCCTCACATGTTTGTCCACAAATATTTGAATTCTAGCATAGACATTGAACGTATCTATGCTGCCCGGCTTTAGACATATTCCAAGTACATGCGGTGGAGGAATTAAATGCATTATAAGCAAACCAATAAGTGTAGCAGCTCCTGCTGCGACTGGAGGTAATAAAATTTGCTTCTTTCCTAGTTTTTTCCTTGGCTTATCTTCTTTTACTTTACGTTTTGGCATTAGTAGATTCCCAATTAAGATAACCCAATTAAGATAAACTTGGGGTTATTATTGCTTTCCAGGCCACATACTAGTGGCTATGTGGCCTTGATTATCATCATAGATATAGATATATCTTAAACCGATACTCCAAATATCTGCTTATAAGAGCGGAGTTTTTTTAATTGACTTTCACTCATTGCAAGCCAAACTATAATCACGTGAGGAAAAGGCAAATTTCTGAAAATACCGGCTTAAATATATATTATCCTAATTTGATACTATTCCATCGCCTCGGTTATCTCATCGTAGTGGGTTTTTTGGTAATGCTTTTCTGCATCCTCTTTTGTGAGAAATTCCCTTCCACAATATGTGCATCTAAACGTACCTGACTCATACTCCGACATAATCTTAGTAGATATTGGGTGACATTGCAGATATTAGTTACTAAAACAAAACAGATATTCTACTATTTGATCATAAACATAGAAGAAAATCTTTTCTCGTTTTTAATAACTGCACAGCTTTCTATATTATCGCCTTTTGTTGCCCTACGCATCTAACTAGTCTTGTAGCTATTAATAATAGTAAAAATATTTCGCTCTTTTTACATTCATTTTTAAGTGATTATAAAGATAATATCCTCATTTCATTCTCAGTTAATATATACCTGAATGGAAACATTAAGCTTTAAATCACAATCGATCTTGACACACATGAAGAGAGAATGAAATAAAAGATAATCCTAAATATAATAATCCTCCTTTCATATTAACTATATTATTATATAGGGTAAATTTCGTTCAAAAAATTTCAGATGATCATTAGCATATATTAATCATTTATGAAACAAAGACAATTATTTGAGTGAGCAACACAGATGATAAGAGTAAATACACCGAATGTTGAAAAGAATTCCAGAACCACACAGTGATTTGCTTTCTGTAAACATTGCAGGTTTGCAACTTCGGAATCCTACCATGCTTGCATCAGGTTTTCTAGGAATTTCACAGGATATTTTCAATAGAATTTATCGCTCGGGTGCGGGAGCGATAGTGAGTAAATCGATCAGTATTGAACCAATTGAGGGTTATAGAAATCCAAGTGTTTTCTCTTGGGATAAAGATAGCTATATAAATGCTGTAGGACTGGCAAATCCAGGTTCAGAAGCATTTTCTAAAGAAATTAAATATAATAAAGGCGTTCCGCTCCTAGTCAGTCTCGTTGGCTCATCGCACAAGGAATTCCCTCCTATGATTAAAAAGTTTGATGGTCTGAATGTTTGTGGTTACGAAATTAATCTATCCTGTCCACATGTAGCGAAAATGGGTATGGAAGTTGGAGATGATCCAGAAATGGTAAGTAGAATTGTGAAAACAATTAGAGTCAATACACATAAGCCACTCATTATCAAAGTAGGCGTCGGTAATGCAGACTTGGTTAACGTTGCACGAGCTGCAAAAGATGCAGGAGCTGATGCAATCACAGCTATCAATACAATTCGTGCCATGGCTATCAATATTGAGACTCAAATGCCTGTCCTCAGTAACAGGATAGGAGGACTATCAGGAAAATCAATAAGACCGGTGGCCATCAGATGCGTGTATGAAATTTCCAAGAGCCTTGCAATTCCTGTAATCGGATGCGGAGGAATTTTTACCTGGGAGGATACAGTAGAATTTATGCTTGCAGGAGCATCAGCAGTGCAATTGGGCAGTGTTATTGGACATACAGGATTGGCAGCGTTTAGTAATATTATCAGAGGTGTCAAAAAATATCTCGAAAGAAAAGGATTGAAAAATGCAATGGAGATTATTGGACTTGCCCATAAATATTGACAGAATAAGAACTGTTATTATAGAACAGGTTATCGAAGAGACTCCTACAGTCAAGACCTTTATTTTTAAAGATAAAATTAGCTCAAAGGCAAAACCAGGGCAATTCTTGATGATATGGATTCCCAGAATAGAAGAACTCCCTATGAGTGTTATGGTTTATGATAGAAAAGAGTATGCAGCTGTTACCATTCGCAAGCTTGGATTCGGTTCAACCGCGCTATTTGATAAAAGAGTAGGTGAGGTTCTTGGTGTTCGTGGTCCCTATGGAAATCAATTCAAAATTGGCAAGAACACTAAAAATGCACTCCTAATTGGTGGAGGAACAGGACTCGTCCCCCTGTTAAGATTGACCACAATACTAAATGAGGCAAAGGTTAATACTACCATAATTATTGGTGCTAGGTCAAAACAAGAAGTGTTTTTTGAAAAAAAAGCAAATGATCTCCTTGACAAAACCAAACACAAAGTAATCATCAGTACGGAAGACGGTAGCTATGGAATTAAAGGTAATGCTACAGATGCTATGTCCCTTATCATAAAGAAGGAAAAGTTTGATACAGTCTATACATGTGGACCAGAGTTAATGATGAGAAAGGTTTTTGATATTGGATCAGCAAATGCATTATCCGTTCAGGCAAGCCTTGAGCGATATATGAAATGCGGAATAGGAATTTGTGCAAGTTGTTGTATTGGAGATCGTCTTGTGTGTAAAGACGGTACTGTATTCAATGAAAAACAACTCTCCATCATGACTGAGTTTGGAAAAACATACAGGGATAAATCAGGACGCAAATTCGAATACTGAGCGTTGATTGGAATTTGCTATTCTTAACGCTAATCTACGTACATACACATAGTTCCTAAAATAAACGTAAAAACAAAGAATACACATACAATAAATCATTATGGTTGACATCATCACAACTTCTATGGCTATTATAAATTGTTAGCTCTAGAACTTATGCTTTGAAATTTTTTTTGCTTTAATATAGTCTACAAAGTAAAATAAATAAGCTCGTTCATTTATTTTTAATATCCATGGAATGAAAGATTCGTTTTTACTACTTCTTTCGCTAATTCCAAACCCGGAATCTTCGACTAGCCTTCTAAATGATTGTGCGTTAAAGATTTCCTCTGGTCTTGGATCCCGATTAAAGTCATATGGATCTGTCAATACAACGTCTGCATGTGGTTTTAGTAATCCATGTATGGAAGATAACAGTTCTTTTGGCCTGACCAATTCAATCAGATTAAGAGCAAGTATCAAATCGAATTTCATTGGATTAAATGGAGCATTTAGGAAATCAGCTACACAAAACTCAATGTTTCTTTGTTTTGACTCGTACATCCTCTTTCTGGCTTCCATGATAAAGGAAAAAGACAAATCAATGCCAATTGCAAAGGAATATTTTTTAGCAATCTGGAGAGTGCTATAGCCTACTGAGCATGCCATATCAAGCGCTAGCCCATCCATTTTTGGATTTATCTCATGTACAACTCTATTATAAAGCTCATTTGGTTTAAGATGCCAACGCAGTTTGCTAAGGAATCTATCCTCGATAGAGTAGTCATAGTGAACCCATCTATATGGAATAAACCATTTACCGTCCTCTTCATACAAGTCATTTTTGGCAAACTTTGAAGATATATACGCGCCCCTTTCTTTGAGAAAATCTTTCATTTTATCTGTTTTGCTGCTCAGTAGCCACCTACCGTACATGGTTGTTCTTCCTTCAACATATTTCACAAAATCTTTTACTACTATTGCTACCCCTTCAATTATTGGATATACAGTTTCACAATTATTACATTTTAGGAAACCTTCTGTACATTCGTTTTTACTTTCACCCATAATGTGAAGAGATTCTAATGAAAGATGTGGTCGTTTTTGAGTGTGTTGCAAACACACAAGATGGTTCACAAAATAAGTTTTCATATATTATCTATTGATATAGCGAAGTGACTGTCGATGAACTGGAATATAACATATTGGATAATTGAATAACAATAGACCATAAAAATACATATGCGTATGGTTTTTTCAGTAATTACTTTCATACACTGACGCCTACTACACTATCCATATAAATCAACAAGATCTGAGGTTATTCTTTAGAGTTTATACAAGATATTAATCATCGTAAATAGTGAACAAATGCTTCGTTATCAGATTCAGCGACTCAGATAAGTAATAACCAAGCGATGGTTTCTTAATAGTCTCGGTATACTCTTAGAGTATATAATTGCATAAGCATACTTTCTTATTACAACAAGGGCATTTACTAACACGCGAAATAAACTGGCATCGTTTATTGTGCGTTTCACAGAGTATTACTCTCGCTGTAGAATTCTCGGAATCTTCACTAATCATTTGCATATAACATATATTTGAACACTTAGAGGTTAATCTAATGTGCGAGCTAATTTATGGAAATGAGCTAAAAAATTTGAACAATCTAAATGGAGTTGGTGCAATAATTTATTTGACTTTAGATTTGATACAAATGTCTGTTGATATATCTACGCTGTAAAGTCATCATATTAGAGGCTAAAAATGGTTTCAATAAAAAGTCCACCTGACTGGGGAGTTGAACCTGTTCAACCAAGACACAGATTTCTAAAAGGAATAGATTATTTTGTATTATGGTCAAGTTTGGGAGTAGGACTGTTAGTTTTCTCTGCAGGCTCTTTTCTTAGCGGCGCTAGATTTTATGATGCAGTAGTTGCAATTATGGTTGGTTCTATTGCAGGTTCTATACTCCTAGCTCTTGCAGGAAAAATTGGAAGTGATCATGCAGTTCCGGCATTGATTAGCATCAGACCATCATTTGGTGTTCACGGAGCTTATCTTCCAGCAGTATTAAATGTAATGCAACTTGTTGGATGGACTACATTTGAGATTATGATAATGTCAAAAGCTGCAGAAATGCTAGTAGGTAAGCTAATTGCATACTATATTTGGGTCATTATCATCGGAGCTTTTATTGCGCTGCTTGGCCTTATTGGCCCGCTTACTGTAATAAGAAATTGGTTAGGAAAATTTGCCGTATGGATATCATATGCGTCTTCAATAATTATAATTGTGCATTTGCTGACAGCAGGAAATTTTTCAAAAATATTGTCATCCACAGGAGGTGGAATGTCTTTCTTTTCGGCGCTGGACATTGTAATAGCTATGCCGATATCATGGATGCCACTTGCAGCAGACTATAACAGATTTTCAAAGTTCAGTAAAGATGCATTTAGGGGTACGTTTATAGGTTTTACGCTAACAAATATCTTGTTTTATTTTGGAGGACTAGTGCTTGGCATTTCTGATACTGTAGGAATAATTAGTGCCATTCAGTCAATTTTTTTTGGGTTCCTTTTATTAGTACTTCTTGCAGATGAGGCAGATAATGCATTTGCAGATGTTTATTCAGCTGCAGTTTCTACGCAGAGTATATTTAGAAAAATCAAACAGCGTTATTTAATAATTGGCTTTACTACCCTAAGTGTCATTTTTGCGATGACTATTTCAATTGCAAATTATGAAACATTTATTCTTTTAGTTGGAGCAGTTTTTGTACCATTATTTGGAGTTGTTTTGTCTGACTATTATATTGTGAAGCGTAGAAAATATACATATCCTATGATGTATAATGAAAATGCATTGAAAATCGGCTTTCCTGCAATAGTTGCATGGTCAATAGGTGTATTGCTCTATTATATTTTGTCTTCACTCTCTCCACTTTATATCCCTAATTGGCCTGCCATCGGAGCAACCATTCCCAGTTTTATTGTATCTTCCCTGATTTATGTTATTGTGATGAACATTAGACAGCGAATCTTTTAGCAAAGAAAGCCTAGTTTGCAACATCGCATTTGCTGCTGCTCTATTATAAAACTCAGTCCTTACTCAAGAAAAAGATTAATAAACTCGCCAAGTTATGGCCTAAAGCACCTAATATTCTAAGTAGACAAATTAATGAGGTCAAAACAAATCTTAGGGAAATTGGCATTGCAATTGACAATAGCGCCAGAGACCCAAAAACAAATACCAAGACGATACAGATACGTAAAATATCGTCAACATCACTAGAATCGTTAGCTGATGAAAATCACGCTCAAGTCACTAGCGATACTCCTAACGATAATATCAATAATCATAATGATAAATCGTTAGACGATAATGAAATATCGTTAGGTAAAACCTCTCAAATTCATGCTCAAAATAGCCAAGCTAACGATACTAACGATCCTTTACAACTACTTCGAAACCAGCAGGCTTCAGACACTTCATACCCTTCAGACAAGAAGAAAATCTTAGCAGAATTTATCGAAGAGAATGGGATAGACGATGTAATAGATGAAATGTTGTCAGGTATATGAGAACAATATTGAAAATATGGCCTAGCTTTGCTTGGACTTCAATTGCCGATATTGTTCAGTCCTGCATCTACATCTAATACAACGCCTAACGCTATCAACCCTGTCGTATATTGCCTACATACTTATCATAACATTATTCGTGCGAAAAAATTTAAAAACCCCAAAAACCAAATGGAGTACCAAGACACAAACAGAACTATCCACAATGAAATGCTATAGATTTAACAGACGAAGAAAAAAATCATTGTATTCTATGTATGACTTCTACAAAAATAGAAAAAAATCAGATTATATAATAGACACAGGCAGGTCAAAAATGCTAGATTCAGGCCTCTTTGAGAACCAGGTATGGGGTACATTACACAAAGCTTGGAAAGGATATGTCATAGCCAAGAATAAAGGAGAGGATGATAAAAAGGAGCACTATGCACGTATTATTCAAGAGTGTCAAGATGACTTGGGATTACAAGTTAGTTCATTTCCTGATATAGGCAAGTCAGCATTAGGCTTTTACTCTTCCCGTGCTGCGCAAATCGCAGAGGAGAACAAGAGTAATTGCAATAATCAAGAACAACAGGTAGCAGAAGAAGAAAATTATCTATCTGACCATTACTATGAACAA
>JBJMFM010000153.1:0-7463 GCA_045808425.1 Nitrososphaeraceae archaeon
ATAAGTCAGATTCATGGTGCTAATCGTTTAGGTGGAAATAGCTTGCTAGATACAGTAGTTTTTGGAAAAATTGCTGGTGATGAAGCAGCAAGTTTTGCAAAGCAAGGAGCAACAGGAAATACAAAGAAAACTAAAGAGGTACCATCACAGCTAAAATCGAATGTTGATAACCAAACAAAGGGATTAGATGATAATAATGATGATGATTATTATGGAGGAATCTTTGTAGTTAAGGAACCAATTAAGTTTCGTAATGAAATACAAGAATTAATGAAACAGAACGCAGGAATAGTAAGAGAACAGACAAGGCTTCAAAATGGATTGAAAAGAATTTTAGAATTAAAGAATGAGTTTTATTCTAATAAAGATAATATTAATATAAAAGAATTCGAAATTGACGATAATAATAATTTTGAAAATGTTGTTTTAAGTTGGCAGGTAAAATCGTCACTGGTTGCTTGTGAGGCCATAATAAGAAGTGCCCTGATGCGACAAGAGAGTAGAGGAGCTCACTATAGATCTGACTTTCCAAAGCTTGATGATGAAAGTTGGCAGGTAAATATCTATTGCAGGAAGAAAGGAAAGGGAGCATCTGCAGCTTCAGTGGAAATGGTATTGTTTAAACATAATGTTAAAGAAATCAAAGGACCGCTGGTAGATTTTCTTAAATCGCATGTCAAAGCAGCACATCATCGTACGTTTGAGTAATAGTAACTAAACTAATCACTGCTTATAATAATTTTCAAAGGTGAGAATATAGTTAGCTAAGAGGCTGGAATTCTTATGCATTTTGATCTTAACTGCAATCATAATCACGTAAATAGTATACATATCATCAGTAAGTATGAAGGCTGCTAGAATCGTTAAATTGAATGAACCTCTACAAGTACAAGAGCTTCAAACACCCACTCCAAAAGGTACACAGGTTCTAATTAAAATCCAATCCTCAGGTCTATGTCATAGCGATGTCCATGTATGGGAAGGTTATTATGAAGGTATAGAAGGGCAACAAATAAAAACTACAGATAGAGGTGTAAAATATCCTCTTACACCAGGACATGAGATTGCAGGTATAGTAGATGGTTTAGGAGAGCAAGTAGAGGGGTATAGTAAAAATGATAAAGTTCTAATATATCCTTGGATAGGCGAGGGAATGTGCCCTGCTTGTAGAATTGGTGAAGAAAATCTGTGTGATAAACCTAGATCATTAGGTATCTACACCGATGGAGGCTATGCAGATCATGTATTGGTACCAAACTACAGATATCTAGTGAAAATAGGAGATGAGATGGATACAGATACTACTGCACCTTTATCATGTGCTGGTCTTACAGCATACGGCGCAGTAAGGAATGCCAATCTAAAACCAGATGATAATGTTGTGATTGTTGGTACAGGAGGATTAGGATTGATGGCTATACAACTAGCAAAGGCAGTTATAGGAGCCAATATAATTGCCTTAGATTTAGATGATGAAAAATTAAAAGTTGCAAAAAAGAATGGTGCAGATAATATTATAAATTCGAAAAAAGAGGATCCTGTAAAAGCAATCATGGAGTTGACTGCTAAATCAGGTGCAGATGCGGTAATCGATTTTGTTAATGCATCAAAAACTGTTGAAACTGATATGCAATTGCTGAGAAGAAGAGCAAGTTTAGTCTTGGTAGGACTCTTTGGTGGTGAACTGAAATTAAGTTTAGTATCTATGCCAACGAGAGCTTACAAGATAATTGGATCATATACTGGAAGTATTAGTGAAATGGTAGAGCTCGTATCATTAGCAAAGAGAGGAGTGATTAAACCTGTTGTTTCAGAAAGATTTAAGCTCGATCAATCTACAGAAGGACTCTCTAAATTAAAAGATGGGAAAATCATGGGAAGAGGAGTGATAAATCCATGAAGGATGATATTGTAAAAGACTCATTATCAAAACCAACAGCAAC
Source organism: Nitrososphaeraceae archaeon (assembly GCA_045808425.1). Taxonomy (GTDB): domain Archaea; phylum Thermoproteota; class Nitrososphaeria; order Nitrososphaerales; family Nitrososphaeraceae; genus JAFAQB01. Next base: position 1,944 of record JBJMFM010000153.1, read on the forward strand.
TAATAATAAAAAATTAAAGACAATCAACCCAGCTACACAAGAGGTTCTTAGTGAATATACTATAATTAGCAAAGAACAACTGAATGATACAGTAAAGAAATCAAAAAATGCATTCTTAGAATGGAAAGAAGATATTGATAAGCGTGCAGATTTCCTTTATGCGTTTGCTAAAGAACTCAGAAAGAATAAAGAAAATCTAGCCAAAACAGCTACATTGGAGATGGGAAAAGCAATAAAAGAGTCCAGGTCTGAGGTAGAGAAATGCGCATGGACAGTAGAATATTATGCAGATCATGGAAAAATTTTTTCTAATGACGAAGTAGTCAATACAGATGCTAGAAAAAGCATCATAACATTTCAGCCTATTGGTGTAATTGGAAGTATAATGCCATGGAATTTTCCTTACTGGCAGGGACTAAGGTTTGCTGCTCCTTCATTAATGGTTGGTAACACCATAGTATTGAAACCTGCTAGCGCTACAATGCAGTGTGGAATAGAAATTGAGAAGACCTTTGATAAAGCTGGAGTACCACAAGGAGTTTTTCAAACACTTGTTGCAGATTCAAGTGCTGCCGAGACACTCATAGATTCAGATGGTATTAGTGCAGTAACTTTCACTGGAAGTGTTCCAGTTGGAGCAAAAGTAGCACAGAGAGCTACTTCACTGCTAAAGAAAACAGTTCTGGAATTAGGTGGAAGTGATCCTTTTATAGTGTGTGAGGATGCAGATATCGAAAAGGCATCTACAGGTGCTGTCAAAGGACGCTTTATTAATTGTGGACAGAGCTGTATAGCATCGAAGAGATTTATTGTAACCAAAAAAGTGGCAAATGAATTTACCGAAAAATTTGTGCAAAAGACTGAAAGACTCAAAGTAGGAGACCCACTATCAGATAATACAGATATTGGACCTGTTGTTAACGCTAAAAGCTTTGAGAACATGGAAGGAATAGTAAATAGAACCATAAAGGAAGGAGCAGAACTTCTTATAGGGGGAGGAGAAAGAATGAAAGACAAAGGTTACTTCTTTAGTCCAACTATATTTAAGAATGTGTCACCTCATATGGAAATAGCACAGGAGGAAGTATTTGGTCCTGTTGCTCCAATAATTACAGCTAACGACGAAAAAGAAGCTATGAGAATTGCAAATGATTCTAAATTTGGCCTTGGTGCAAGTATATGGACTCAGGATCTAGATAAGGCAGAAAGGTTATCGTCAATGGTTCAATCAGGAATGGTCACTATAAATAATGTAGTAGTTTCAGATCCTCGCGTTCCTTTTGGAGGCGTAAAAAATAGTGGCTTTGGTAGAGAATTATCTAGGTTTGGAATGCTTGAGTTTGTAAATATAAAGTCAGTAAGGTTCTATGATCAATTAATTTTTGAACACCATGTGGAGTAAACTGATATAATCGCTTATGATACGTATCTTTATCAAAAACCCACAATATTGGTAATATCAAATATGTCAGATACTATCGAGAATGTCCTTATACTCCAAGGTGGGGGTTCTTTAGGTGCTTTTGGATGTGGAGTCTTCAAAGCTCTTGCTAGCAAGAATATAAAAATCGATATAGTTGCAGGCACATCGATTGGTGCAGTAAATGCCGCCATCATAGCTGGTGGCAAACAAGAAGAACACCCAGAAAAGGTATTAGAGCAATATTGGCTGGAACTAGCCGAGGGTACTCGTAGTTACGGTGAAAGTCTTCTTCCTCAATACACTCCTTCAAAGGAAGACACAAATCTAACACGTATTTCCCAAGCAAAATCAATAATGTCGTTCTATAGTTCGGCACTTCATGGTAATAAAAAGGTCTTTATACCGAGATGGAAACCAGAATACTGCTTTAGAGATCCGCAGTACTTAGCACCTAATGATTGGACATATCTATACGACCATTCACCTTTAGTGAAGACTGCAGAAAAGTATATTGATTATAACAAATTGCAACCAAATGGTAAGCCTAATGCGCGTTTAATTGTAACTGCTGTTAATGTGTTAACCGCAGAGCCACTAATTTTTGACAGTGCTAAACAAGAAATAACTGCAAAGCATTTACTGGCTGCAACAGGCTATCCTACATATTACTTTCCATGGATAGAGGTAAAACAAGGAGTATATGCTTGGGATGGTAGTTTGCTAAGCAATACCCCATTAAGAGAAGTCATAGAAGCTTCTCCTGTAAAAGATAAACGAATCTTTTTGGTAGAAAACTACCCCAAAAATATTGACAAGTTACCAAGTAACTTGCAGGAAGTTCAGCACAGAGCAAGGGATATTATGTTTAGTGATAAAACCATGCACAATGTGCAATTGTCCAAAGCAATAACCTACTATCTTAGGCTGATTGATGATCTTTATAAGATGCTAGAAGAGCGTTTTGATTCAGAAAATAGTAATAAAGAAGATAAACAGAAGTTTGAAGATATTCAAGCAAGATATAAAAAAGTATCAGAAGAACATGGATCTGAAATTAAAGCTGTACATTATATAACTAGATCAGAGCCGTATCCATCACTTTACGAAAATGCAGATTTTTCATTAGGTGCAATAAAGAATTCAATAAAAGATGGAGAAACAAAGACTAATGAGATATTAAAAGAGATTTCAAAATAAGTTGGAGCAAAATGTTCTCACATATACATTATGTCACTTGCTATGAACACGAGTATTATTGTTCGATTAGCAACAAATATTACAGAATGTGAAGTTTACTTTTATGACAAGTCACACTCAACTGATACTTACTGTTTGTCGATTTGCATGTAACTAATACAAAGTAAATTTCTGCTCACTAAGTATAGTTGTCCAGATGCAAGAAACTGCTCAAAAAGCGGTCTTTTCCTATTAATACTAAATTTGTATCTCTTGCCTAGAATAATATATGATGATAATCCACGCAGCCAGAAGAGTTCAAACAAAAATGGAATTTCCTTTGGTGTTACATCTCTGACTGCATTAAGTATATTGCTTCTTGAATTACTTCTGACTATAATGGATTGAACTTCGTTAAAGTGGTACAAAGGCATAATGTTGTCAATCAGCATTTGATATCTTGATCTCGATGAAGAAATCAATTTCCATATATTCAAAGATAGCGGAATAATAGCTGGGTTATCCCAAGTATGGAGACAGGAGATCAAAGGATGGAAGCTTTCATATTCTCAATATCAAACCTGTATTTCGGTAGATAGCCATGCTAACAGAAAAGCGGAATTTCTTTCTTTTCAAATCCTTTCCTGCTGCGAGATAAGAAAAAAGAGAGGCTTTTTGGTTTATTTAAAAACGCAGGCGCCAAGGTTTCACTTAGCTGGCAAGAGAGTGGCCATGAGTTAACAAGTAAAGAGGTTAAGAAAGCAAAAGAATGGCTGCTCCTCAGTTCCTAATAACGTCATCGAAGAAATTTGTCCCCAATGTAAGAAGACGATGATTATACGCGACAAGTCAGGGTATTTTTGGAAAGATTGACATTTCTGAATATTAATCATCACCTGAGTTAACGAACCCCTTCAACTGCATCTTTAAATCCTGAGACTGGATCATAAGGACATGGGATGTAGACATGACTAGAAGAAAATCAGAAAACATAAAACTTACCATGCCTGTAAGCGAATCTAGGGATCATATTCAAGGACCTCCAACTGCACCTGTAATATTATTAGAATATGGTGATTATGAGTGTCCATATTGTGCCCAGGCCTACATTATCATAAAAGAAGCCCAAGAACGCTTAGGAAGTAAGTTACGTTTTGTATTCCGCAACTTCCCTGTTACCAATCTTCGTCCGCACGCATATGAAACTGCACTAGCTGCAGAAGCTGCTGCTGCTCAAGGTAAGTTCTGGGAGATGTACGATTACCTGTTCAAACATGGTCAATGGCTTACTAATGATAATTTAAGACAGTCTGCTGCTAAGCTAGGACTAGGCCTTGCTGGATTCGATCGTGATTTTCTTGACCGCAGGTATAGTAGTCATATAGACGAGGATATACAAAGTGCCAAGAGCAGCGGCGTTAAAAGTACTCCTACTTTCTTTATAAATGGAGATCGTTATAATGGCGCGTGGGATCTGGATAGCCTCCTTGGTGCACTTGACGAAGAAAGTGTATTCAGTTGGAGACACCATTGAACCCCTTTACATACAGGGACCTAACCCCTTTGAACCCGTGTTGCTACGTGCGATCACACGACAGTTAATTAGCGAATACAAAATCTAATGTTACAAACGGCTTTAAATATAATATGTTGTTATTACATGTCATTGAAATGCAGATAAAAAGCCAATCCAGCATCGTAATAATTTTTGTCCCTTTGGAGTTATATTATATCTAGACACTTTAGGGATTTTGCATACCGATGATGTATTAGCTATGTTTTCATCCTCAACAAGGCCTTCTCTTTCAATGGCTCCCCCAAATGAGGAGTTGGGGGCAGCATATAGTTACTTTGAATTTCTATAAGCGTCCAACTCAACTGTTAGACTTCATATCTTTGATTCCATTATTCTCCAGAAAGTTATTCAGCTGTAGTATCTTATCATCAGCCAGTCCATGACTTCTTAAATTCATTAGAGCATTTATAACTTGACTACGGCTTGAGCAGAATTCATTAATTGCATATTTCTGAAAGTTTAGCTCAGACAATTCATGTTTTAATTGGCCCCTTTTATTATAGTCTTTTATAACATTGATAACATGAAGGGCTGCAGCGGAAGGAGTAAAACCATACGTCTCTGCTGCTTCATTTACTGCAATCTTAAATGATACTAATTCGTTTTTGCTAATATGCATATCCTCAATTAACTCTGCCAAGGGAACTGTTCTTTATGCTTATCTAACAAATTTGAGAGTCTTGTACAATTATATTCAAGCTTTTTTTCTTTCTTTTCTAGCCGTTGTATAGCACGTAGCTTCCCTACAATTTTCTTGGGCTCAAATCCGTATCTTTTAGCATTTAATACAAGGTTCAAAAATTCATCGATGTTGTGCGTAGATAGACCATGTTCTTTGAGTTTCTCATTTAGTTGAAGGTGTTCATTAATTGCCTGAATGCTCATATTTTTACTTTGAAGCACAGTATCGGCCGCTTTAATGTCTTCATCAATCCTTTGCTTTTCTTCTAATTTTTCTCTGATATAACTTGACACTTGATCAAGCGGAATTGATTCTGACTTTGAGATCTCGTATAATTGATTAACGCATTGAATGATATTTTCAGGGGGAATGTCAGCAGCAGTACTAACTTTTCCAATAAATGATTCTATTTGATCCTCACTTACCCCTGAACTTCGAAAATAGTGGAATAATCTAAAAAATGAAGCCAAATCGCTTGGAGTCATTCCTCGTTTTTTAGCCTCAACCATTAATTCCCTAAATGAACCAAAATCCAAATTGTCAAGTCCTATTTTATAATTATTAACTATACTCGACACAGTGCCCGAACCAATATTGTTATCGATAGCAATTTTATTTCGGGCTTCCCCGCTAAGCCATTGCTGGATTACTCGTCTTTTAATT
>JBJMFM010000154.1:0-14228 GCA_045808425.1 Nitrososphaeraceae archaeon
ATTGATGTAAAACCATTAATAACTCATCGTTTTACTATTAAAAATGCTGATGAAGCAATTAAATGTGCACATGAAGCGAAAGACGCAATGAAAGTAATTGTGACTTCAGAATGAATAAATTAATAAATAATAAATAAAAACAATTGTTGAAACTATAAATATCAAAAAAAGGAGCATAAGCAGAGGGAGTCATTGATTAGTATATGGACTGGGGTATGAAGAACAGGATATCAAAAATTATCCGGCCAGAAGACAACAGATGTGTTATGCTTGCAGTAGATCATGGGTACTTTTTAGGGCCGACAGAACGATTAGAGGTACCTAGTAATACAATAAAGCCGCTCTTATCATACGCTGATTCCTTGATGCTTACAAGAGGAATTTTACGAACATCCGTAAATCCAAATAACAACATCCCTATAGTATTACGAGTCTCTGGTGCAAGTAGTATTATAGGAGAAGATCTCTCAAATGAGACTATAACAACTTCAGTTGAAGAAGCAATTAGGCTTAATGCCACATGTCTTGCCCTTTCTATTTTTGTAGGAAGTAAATATGAGCATCAAACACTTTCTAACTTAGCTAAACTTGTCGATGAGGGTGAAAGATACGGCATCCCTGTTTTGGCTGTTACCGCAGTTGGTAAGGAAATGGCTAGAGATGCCCGGTATCTTAGTTTATCATGCAGAATTGCTGCAGAACTCGGTGCACATATCGTCAAAACATACTATTGTGAAAATTTTGAAAAAGTTGTTGAAGGATGTCCTATTCCCATAATTATCGCAGGCGGCAAGAAATTGCCAAAAGAGGTTGATGCACTTGAGCTAGCATATAACGCAGTACAACATGGCGCCGCAGGAGTAGATATGGGCAGAAACATTTGGCAATCAGATTATCCTATTGAAATGATAAAGGCAGTGAGATCTATAGTCCATGAGAATTTAAATGTAAATGAAGCTTATAATTCTCTATTAAGTGACAAAAATGAAAAAGCAGTAGAGAAAGGACAACAACTCCAGCATGAAAAAATGATAAAATCGGTTGATTAAGTACTTTTCAATATCAGCTTGAATAATAAATAATTCAATTTCAAATTCACTAGAGAGAATAGACGTTAGCAGGTGTATATTTGGTTGGTCTTATGTTTACTACAGTATGTAACCAGTAATTAGAAAAAAAGTTTACCTTTTTGGTTTACAAATGTCTTTTGTTATTGCCTTTGGCAAATCTTTTCGCTTACAAAAGAATAAAGAGAGCCGCTGTCATTTTCATAATTAGTTGTAAAAAGAATAATGCATAGCAGAAATAGCAACAATGATAACAAAAGCAGCAATGCCAATAACTCCTGTGATGTTTTGATAACAGACGCAGCTGTAGTTATTCCGAAGGTAGGAATAGTCAGAACAGATATTCTGATCGAAAATGGCAAAATTAAAGATCTCAGGAAATCGACTGGCAATACTCAAGCTTCAAAAAAAATTAATGCCAGTGGCAAATACATACTACCAGGAGTAATTGATCCACATGTACACTATGGAGTGTATAGACCTATAAACGAGGCAGCCCAAACAGAATCTAGATCGGCAGCTATAGGAGGCGTCACTACAATGATTAGAATGCTGAGGCTACATGGAAGTTATAAAGATGTTGAAAAGCATCTTAGGGCAAGCAGGGGTACTCATCACATAGACTATTCAATTCATGCATCAATTCTTACGTCTAATCAGATAAAGGATATCACTTACTTGAAAAGTATGGGAATCAATTCATTTAAAATATACATGAATTTAGGAGCAGACCTTAAACATATTTCTATGGATCTCGAACCAGGCTCTTATAAAATAACCAGTGGAGAAGTTGACATGACTGATGAGTTGATTTCTAACATAATAAACGAGGCAGCTAGGATGGATTCAACTATACTAGTCCACGCAGAAGATCCAGCCGTATGTTCCGATCGTATTAGTAAAATAAAAGCAAGAGAGCAAAAAGAGAGGACAGTGAATGGGCTAGCAATTACTAATGTGAAGACATCAAGGCTAAAAATGTGGTCTGATTGCAGACCACCATCTTCAGAGGCAGAATGCATAAGTAAAGTAGCAGGATTTGCGAAAAAGTTTCGTTCAAAGTTATACTTTGTTCACATAGGATCAGCTATTGCTATTAAAGCAATATTAGCTGAAAAGCGAAAAGGAACTTGTAATCTCTTTATCGAGACTTGTCCTCACTATTTAACCCATACTGTAGAGTTCGACGATCTTAGAGGAAAGGTGGTTCCTCCATTAAGATCCAAAAGTGATGTTCAATATATGTGGTCGGCATTGAGCCATGGAATAGTAGATACGATCGGAACAGATCACGTTGCTAACAGGCTGTCAATGAAGGTTGGACAGGGCGATATTTGGTCTGCACTTTCAGGCTTCTCTGGAATAGCTACTATGCTTCCTATCTTGCTCAGCAGAGGCGTAAATGAAAATAGAATCAGCCTAGAAAAAGTGGCTGAAGTTACAAGTTATAATACATCAAGAATCTTTGATTTATATCCAAAAAAGGGTACCTTACAACGCGGCTGCGATGCGGATCTTACTATTGTAGACCTAAATTTAGAACAAAGAGTTACAGCTGAGCTATTAAAGTCCCACTCTGATTATACTATCTATGATGGTCACAGAATCAAAGGGTGGCCGGTTTTGACTATGGTACGAGGACAAGTTGTTATGTATGATGGGCAGATTATTGATGACACCTTGGGACATGGTGAATTTATTGCTAGGCCTATACGTGATGCTCAAAGTATGGGTTCTCTTGCTTGCACTTAGTAATGGTTATAATCATAATTACAATAAAGGTTTAGCAAGCAATAAAAAACTAATAAATCTTGTACAAATAAGAAGTATGCGTAGCTTAAATTTATTGTAGGTCCATTATTGTTATCATCTATTTGAAGGTGATATCGCCTCAAATGAGCCGTCGGATTTAGCTTTGTAGTAAACGTCTGCACGTCTTGTAAATAGACCGACTTCGAGTACACCTGGAATGTTCTTCAAGATGAGTTCCTTGGCAGGTATATCGGATAGTATATTGAAATAGGTATCAAAGATTATGTTACCGTTTTCAGTGATAAACGGGTAACCTTTTTCGATCGTTCTTAATTTTGGTATTCCTCCTACTTCTTGCAACTTAATCCAAACTATAGAACGAGCGAAAGGATGAACTTCTATTGGAATGGGGCGATTAAATTTATCTACAAACTTGTTTGAATCTGCGGCAATAATTACTCTTTTTGCTGCAGATATTAGGACCTTTTCCTTAAGTAATGCTCCTCCGCCTCCCTTGATCATATGGAATTTGGAGTCAACTTGGTCTGCTCCATCAATAACGATATCGATATTTGGAATCCGATTTTCATCGACCATTTTTAGCCCATTATTTTCCGCTTCTTTTTTTATCTGAAGAGAAGTAGCAACAAACTCTGTTCTGTTCTTATCTGGTAATTTTGCCATTTCCTCGACAATTGCTGCTACCGTACTTCCGCTACCCAAACCGACAACCTGAATTTTATGATTTGAGAATTGATACTTAACCACGTGCACTGCAAGATTCTTTATGGCGTTCTGCAATGCGTAAGGAGAAGGAGCAGGTGGCGGATAGGAGTTTGACATAAAATAATGGATAACGAAGGAGCATTAATCTTTATCTAAGCTGGCGAAGGCAGCTCCTATCAGTCGTGTTAGAACTAACGCTCATGTATTGGGAGGTAGCAGATTTATCATTATCATTATTATTCTCCCCTGTTTGTTCTAGACGACAAAGCGCCTCCATGATCTCCTTTTGCAATTTCTCAATATTCTTTCCTTCTGAAATATATTCGGATGTTTGTTCTCCTTTATACAAAATGTTTTTCTTCTTATTCTTCTGTTCTTCTCCAGATGCATATTGTATATGGGAAGCATAGCAATCACGTTCTGCTACTGACCTAGTCTCTGTTTCCTTTCTTCTTCTCGCTCCTTCTCCTACTTCTTGTTCCTGTTGCCAACTATTCCATTCCACAATTGGCGGCGACTGTTGTATGGTCACTTTTGGTTCGGAGGAAGGAAAATCTGTGTGCGATATTCCGGATTTCTCAGATAATTTAGCTAACTTTTGGTCAATGGCGGTAATTCTTTTTTCCAATAGGTTGACAACATCATCACGCATGTCGCTAAGTTCAGAAAAATCCACTAATGGTCGTAATGCATCAATTTTCTCGTTATATGTGGCCAGTTGGCGTTTATATTTTAGCAAAAGCCTATCGCATTCCATAGTGTCAATTCTACCTTCTTGTACAGCTTCATAGACCCTGGTAATTGCTTCATATAGCAAGCTTTTTTCAAATTGTAGTGATTCAAGTTCCGACTTTGCAAGCTCATACGGCTTGATGATGCGCTCTCCTTCCTTTGCAGAAGCCTTCGTTCTCTCATACAATTTAGGAATTACAGTAGTACCGAAAATTGCTCCAGCCAACGTAGAGCATGTTATAAATGCCTCTTCAATCAGATATTCTGCACCTCTTTTTTTATCAATTTAGATAAAAAACACAATCATTATAGTTAAGCCTTCCTCCAGCATAAACTGAGCAAAATGCATATGACATCCATACCTTAGAGATATATGCATATACATTATCGCCTATGTCATCTTGTGTAGCGTTTTATCCATCCATATTTTCTTGTTCTTGCGTCAGGATAGCCACAGCTAGCACATCTTTTCGCTCGCTTGTGCAAAGAGTTACGGCCGCATCTTTTACATCTGACGTGGGTTTTTTTCCTTGTGAAATTACCCATCGATGTTGTGCCTTTAGTCATAATTACACACCATATACCTGCCTACTACCACTACCAATTACATTGGCGGGGGAGATATAATCACTACATTATCACCACGAACAACAATAGTGCCTAAATCATTGGATTTATTATCTTCTAAAAGTTCCACTGAGTCTTGAAGTAATAGATTCATATGCTGATCGAAACCATGTAAGTTACCTCTGATAACCTTTCCTCCCTTTAGCTTAATAAGCACAACTTTGCCGAGGCTCTCATCAAGAACCTTTACTGCCATATCTACCGACATGATAATTTTATCTCTATACGTAGGCATAATATAGGTGTATATTAAAATTTCATTGCAGCTAGCCTATAAATAGGCATGTTATTGCCGTTCAATAGCAGTTTTGAATCTAAAACATATTATTTTCTAGTTCAAGGATGGTTTGAGTTAGATTTTTAACAATCTCATCCAAGAGTTCTCTACCTTTCTGCGCAGTAGCATTTGTTGGATCCCCCCATACTCCGTTTCCAGTAATATTTACAAAAGAACCAGGGTTATTTGTGATACTAGAATATGTTATCTTTGATTTGGATATTTCTTTAGAGTTTGGCTCTGCCTTATCCATCTTTACTAGCTCTGGTGCTATTGCAAGTACAAGTGAAGTCTCAACCTCACCTGCATGATCAAATTTATGTTGCATCAAGTGCCAATAGTTTATACTGAAGATTTGGATGTTCTCAGGAACCTTTCCATACAGATTCTGACCAATATATTGCAATACACCCATGTTTCCATAATGACCATTCAGCAGTATAATACTCTCTATCCCATTTTCAACAAGTGAGATACATATATCAGAAATTAGACTAGACAGTGTAGAATTACGTATTGAAAGATTGAACATTGGCTTGTGCTCATAAGACACTCCACATGAAATTGCAGGCAAGATAAAGGATGGAATTTTTTCCACAGCCATAGTTGCAATATATTCTGCGATTAAAGAATCTGTTGATACTGGAAGATGAGCCCCATGCTGTTCTAGTGATCCGACTGGAACAATTGCTCTGCAGGTCTTCTTTTTGATGAGATTACGAAAATCAAACTCACTAATTTTATAAATAGACATGGACATTATAAAACAAGATACTTAGCGTATTTATCAACCTTGACTAGTGTTCAATGATCATGAATACTGCAGTCTCATATCATATATTGAGGTTTTAGAAAAAATTAAAGAATATGTATATATGAATTTACTATATTATCGATGCTACATTCTATGTGTGATGACTAATACAACAAATGAAATAAATAAGCATAAAGATTGTTGCGCTCCAAAATTCACATCTATAAGTATTGGATATAGATATGATATTAATATAATTGATCTTTACTTTGCAAACCATTTTTATTAAAAATAATAATAAAAAATCAACATTTATTAGCAATATGTGATACAGTATAAACGAAAGACAATTACATTGGTTAAACTCATGATAATGGTTTCAATATCAATATCGGATAATAATCTGATGATGCAATATACATGATTATAACATGATAGTAAATTGAAAGATCGATCTAAAAAGGCAGTTTATGCTGCTTTGTTCGGCAACCTCGGGATTGCACTGTCTAAACTTATTGCAGCATTATTTACAGGCAGCATTGCAATGTGGGCTGAGACTCTGCATTCATTTTCAGATACGTTTAACCAGATACTAATTCTAATTGGAATCAAAACAAGCTCTAGGGCAGCTAGCGAACGTCATCCTTTTGGGCATGGTAAAGAACAATTCTTCTGGTCGTTTATAGTGGCAACTATGATTTTTGGAATATCTGGAATTCTCTCAGTACAGCAGGGCATAGGTACGATTTTCGGTAAAGTTCATCATATTGAAAACATTAACATAAGCTATATCATTCTGGCAATATCCGCAATATTTGAAGGTAACGCACTAAGAGTAGCACTCAACTTGTTTAAACAAACTATTGAATCACGTGGAGAAAAAGTTAGCCTTAGTACATTGGCTAAGGAGTTTCAGGAAAGCAAAGACCCGTCGATCCTTACAGTGATAGTTGAAGATTCTGCTGCGCTATTTGGCATAGCTATTGCTGCAACAGGCATTTTACTATCAGAAACAACTGGAAATATAATCTACGATGCCATAGGCTCTTTAGGTATAGGAGTAATTCTGATGGTTTTTGCGTTCTTTTTAGCCAGAGAAAATAAAGCACTGCTTATCGGTGAAGCAATCTCTAGGAAGGAGTACAAGATAATCGTCGAGCAGGTTCTTCAAATACCGGAAGTAAATAGAATCATTTCATTACGAACTATGCATTTCGCTGCGGAAGACGTACTAGTTGCAATGGACGTAAGTTTAATAGATGGCCTGAACACAGATCAGATTGAATCAGTAATAGACAATATTGAACAGAAAGTAAAGCAGGTTATCCCTTACATCAATCCAACAAAGATCTATGTAGAAGTGGAACAAGATAGTTGTCGTATTAATTTTAGAAAAAAATGGGGAAAATATCCTTACCATGATAAAGATAAAAAGATTCTTTAAGTACCTTGATTGTGTTCTCACTTATCACAGACAGGGCATTAGCTGACATCATATATACATACATTTTAAACAAGAGACACTATATGGAACCCAGTGATATATATTAACATGCAAATAGACTGAGAACACTCGTCAATTTTCTAATAAAGGACTGTCCATAACATAAAAATGCTCCCAAAGGTTTGTTGTATGTATTAGCGAGCAATAGGCTATATTCAAAACAATATTCGATGAAACATGTTATGATACGTGAGTGGGAAAAATGTCCACTTTATGGATTTTTGTTTAGTGGTAGAATTCCAAAATTGTCAATTTATCACAGTGAGGTATAAATCTCGGTCCATCTGAATATATTTATCTTCTCACGTATTCTAACATGTATGATGTAATGTAAGATTTTCACATTACCTCCAGTAATATTATAATTATTATCAAAATAATGCGCCAACATGATACTTGGTTATTTAATTGTATTACTTAACGAAACATTTAATAATTTATGATACGAGTATATCCTAACCAACAATATATTCACTGGAAGAGATAGAACCCTCTATATCTTGCTGGAAGATTTGGTCCGCCTCAGCTCGATAGGAGGATAGATCTATCTACATCTCCTAATATCGATTCTTTTATTGCATATGTCATTTTTCTGCCTTCTTTCTTTTAAAAATCAAAAGATGACAAGAGACTACCCGGTATGGAAAGGTGTAAATTTCTGCCATCGTAACGGTCAACTCTTGACTTGGGAATCATATATCCATTTAATTTTTCTGCCTCAAATTCTATTATTATTATATTGTCTCGATATTCCGCCACTACGTTTCCACAGGCCGTTTGGTCGCTAGTCTTTACCAGTCTCTTTTCTTGAATTATTTCATGCCAGTCAAGTATATCATGCATACTAAAAAGCATCTTTACTTTTAGATTAATCGTAAAAATTGCATTTGTAATAAAGTTGATGGTCCGAATCAACTATTTTTAACTTGGCTGCTCAAAAGAGCGCTGATCAAATTCTTACAAAATAATTATATATAATAAAGGCGTAGTAGTTTGTAGCATGGATCCTAGTATTCAGCTATTGGAAATTGCTCCTGGACTAAAGAATTCATTAATGGAAGCGGGATTGAGTATCCAATCTATTCTTAATGCTGGTCCTTCTGAAGTCGCATCCCTACTAGGAATAGAATCTTATGTTGCCAAAATTATTTTCGATGCAGCCAAAAAGATTGTCCAAGAAAATAGCTTACTAACTGATGCCACACCAGCGGCTGCGATCTAAACCACTTATTTTTATACACGATATTGCTAATATAAAGTCGTAATAGTCTGCAGTAAAAATGATCTTTGGGTAAATTCTTCTCTGTTGTTGCTATTGATCATTATTTTACGATAGATCTCATATAACATCATATATGGAATTTCATATATTACAATGATTAGATTATGATTAAGTTAAAAAAATTAAGGCATTTATTATTATATCTATAATGCTAAATACATTAAAACCAGATCTTCTAAGCTAGCTAGCGGTTGCAATTAGTATTTCATAACTCAGCTCATCATCTACAATCCCTAATATCTGACAGTCATGACTGTCCTGCATCTTCACTTAAAGTTTTTGGGCAGCCGCTAATTGTTAGGAATGTAGATGTGGCCTGCAAGGTTCTTGATATTGATCACGTCATGATACCGAATAATTTTTCAAACGCTGCAACCCTGATTCAAAATAATTTTCCTTCTCTTGAGGTAGAACAGTTTTCAGACGAAAATGAAAATGTTGTCAATCACAAAGATTCCTGTAGCATAATTGATCGCTACGATTGGTTGTCTAGTAACAAAAACAATAATAATAAAGTAATTAGCTTCCAAAAAGAAAAATTAGACATTCCATTAAATATATTTATTGACTACTCATCAGAAAGAGGTTCTTTTCTAATAGACTCTATCATCTACCCATGGGACTTTCTACAAATAATACAGCGAGTCATGCAGAATAAAATCGTACATACAACCATATCTCCAAATGCATCAGTAGACAGATCGAGTATAATAGATGGGCCGTGTGTAATTGAAGATGGTGTTACAATTGATGATTTTTGCAAAATAAAAGGGCCTACATATATCGGAAGTGGCAGTTTTATTGGTATGGGTTCACTTGTTAGAAGGTGTATGCTAGGTGAAGATACAACAATTGGGTTTAATTGTGAAATTGCGAAGTCCTATTTTGCGGGAAATAATGACAAACTAGCCCATCACAATGTGATACTTGATAGCATGATAGGCAAGAATGTCTGGTTTGGAGGATATTCTGGAACAGCCAACGCCCTACTGAACAAGCAAAGTATAAGATATGAGATCGACGGTACGTTAGTAGACACTGGGACTGATCATTTTGGAGCAGTAGTTGGCAATAATTGTGCAATAGGCGCTTCTGTAATAATTTTGCCTGGAAGACAAGTTTCGAGTAATTCTATAATCCAAGCCGGGACAATATTTGGTAAAAAGCAATAAATTCACATTCGCAGCAACTATAATAAATAAAATTATTCAGATCGATACACATCTATTTGCTCGCTTAGGTAATTAACAAAAATATACCATTATGCTTAAACATGTAATCCTACATGCATATGCATAAGGTATGCGCAAAGTCATGCAATATGCAATATATGGATATGGTGGCTAAGGAAGAAGACTTATTTGATACAGCAAATGCAACAAGATTAGCATGCAAGGGTGACATGATACCACATTATAATTCCACAAGAGGGGTAATTTTGTTTAGAACAGATAAGAGAAATGATTATGATGAGGATAATTTCTTCTTTTTACACTGGAGTAATTGGCAAAATGAACAAAGCCATCTAATATCATGTAATGAAGAGCAAGCCTTTCAATTTCTATATGATCTATACGGATCTACCTATACCGATATAACTGATGAGGATTTAGACAATATATTGAATCAATATTTTCCAAACAAGACAATTGCCGGAATGGATCGTGATGATGATTAACTCATCAGTTCTGAATTATATCGGTGGTAGGTTTTTCACCAAAGTTTATTAATCCATTATTTGAATCGAGATAAATTCAATTATTACTGCAACGGGTATATTTTGATGGAACTAACTTATAGATAAAAACATCTATAACCTACGTTGTCAATGCCAGTATCTGCAGATAGGCTGTGATAAAATATAGAATAATTTTAGTTTTAATTTGTATAATTGTTATTGCTCTTGGAGCTATCATTATATCTCAATACGCTAATGACGACAACAACAAGGGCACCAAAGCTATTGCAGGGCAAAAGCAACAATCAATACTACAAGTACAAAGTAAAAAGATGACAATACAAAATTACAGTCACATAGTCAACACTCAGCTAACCACTCTTCAAACTCCGACAATATCAACAACAGAAAATCTAGTTTCGCTTACACAGAGATCTTATTCCACATCTCCACTGACTCGTATTTTCAAACAAGTAGAAAATTCTGTTGTACAGATAACAGGCAAGGTGTCAAATAATAATCCAGACATCATTATCAATGATAACCCCTCGGAAAGCCAATCTACAAGATTAGGTTCAGGCTTTGTTTATGATAATGAAGGTCACATAGTGACAAACAGCCACGTGGTAGATGAAGCCAAGACAGTTGACGTAACATTTGTGGATGGAAATACATATACAGCAAATGTAATAGGGACAGATCCATCTAGCGATATTTCTGTACTGCAAATTAAGGACAGTAGTTTTCTTTCATCTTCAGGTGAAATTTCTACTGCAATGCCTCTTGTAATCGGAAATTCATCTGACTTGCAGGTGGGGCAGCAGATAATTGCTATTGGTAATCCGTTCGGTCTTAGTGATACTATGACAACCGGTATTATAAGTCAAGTCGGACGTTTATTGCCAAATCCAGATACTGGTTTTTCCATACCCGATGGAATTCAAACAGATGCTGCGATTAATCCAGGTAATTCTGGTGGACCTTTGCTAAATATGCAAGGACAAGTCATTGGGATAAATACAGCTATTAGCTCGTCTACAGGCGTGTTCTCCGGAATAGGATTTGCAATTCCATCAAACACCTTAACTCGTATAGTACCGGTATTAATACAAAAAGGAAGCTATGAGCATCCTTGGCTTGGGATATCTGGTGGCAGCATAACCCCTGATCTTGCACAGAGTGCGGGCCTACCAAAAAATTTTAAAGGAGTAGTAATTGGCTCAGTTCAATCTGGGAGCCCTGCAGATAAAGCCGGTCTACGAGGAGTAAGTCAAGATATAATGAATCTCAATACACATATTGGAGATACAATAACAGCTATTGATACTCACCCTGTAAAACGCATCGACGATATTATCAATCATATCGAAGCACATACATCTGTTGGGGACAGTGTAAAGCTAACTGTTAATAGGAGTGGCAAGACAATGGATCTAAATGTTATTTTACAAACACGACCATCATCTGCACCTAGATGATTTGACATTCTTTTTCATTATCTTGTAGTAGAATGATGACATACAGGGAAGAGACTCTATAATTCGCGGCTAATGCATATGAGTATTCATATGACCTAAATTGCTATGAATGTGAAATCCTCGAGGTAAAAAACATTCCAACAATTTTCACTCGCGATCTAATTCTTCATATCTCCCAGATACAACCGGCTAGCTAGGTCTACGTTAATAAAAGATAACAACAAAGTTTACTTAAATTGGGTTCTTAAAAGATAGAAAATAAAATATGATGGTAACATCGTATCATACTAGCCGACACCGATCCAGCCAAGCCGACGAAAGTACCAAAGCATCAGCAATGCCATTGCTATGGATACTATTACTACTACGATCATCGTTGTATATACTCCAAAGAAGTTCCAATTACCAGTTTCATTACCTCCCGGTAAATTGACATTCATTCCATAAAAACTACCGAAGACTGTAACAGGAATTGATAGAGTAAACAGAATTGTGAGAACAGTAAGTATCTTGTTAGTTCTCTCTGTGTTAAGCATAAAGTCTGTGTCCTTATAGATGTCTATTGTTTCTTTGGATGCTTCTAAAACTTCCAACACTTTATCTATATGATCTTTTACATCATCAAAGTACTGCGTAAGGTCTTCGTCAGAGAACTTCTGTACATCTCTAGTCATCTCCAGTACTGTTCTTTTGAGCGGACCAACGACCCGTCTAAGTGTTGTAATTTCCCTTCTCAAAAAGGAAATTTCCTTAACAACTGTTATTTTATCATCAAATACTGCATCTTCGATATCATCTAGGTTACCTACTACCTTCATCAATATGTGAAGAAGATCATCTACTAGCACATCTATTATACTATGAAGCAGATATCCAGACGATTTTCCCATCTGCATTTCCCGCTGTTTTTCACTTTGTTTACACAAGTAGAACATTTCCTGAAGAGGTTTAAGGTTTCCCTGATGTACCGTAACCACGAAATTTATTCCTGCAAAGATTGATAGTTGGCTGAACCGTGCTGCTGTACTCTTCTCCTTTTTTTCCACCGTTGGAAAATGTAGTATGATAAATATGTGATCCTTATATCTATCCATCTTCGGGATTGACGTTTTCGAAAGACAATCTTCTAGATTTAACTCATGAAAAGAATACTTTTGTCCGATCATTTGTATATTATCACGTGTAGGTTTTTGAATGTCTGTCCATGTCAGACCATTGTTGGTTATTGTCTCTAGCTTTCCTTGAACAAGATTATCTGCCATCATGTACACTCTTTATTTTTCATTGTTTGTTAAATAAGGATTTATCAAAATGCATTCTAATCTTCATTGCTAAGCTTGGATCATATATAAGATTAATTACAAATAATTTTATGGCCTAAGAATAGAGAACATTGCTATGTAATCAAAGAAAGTACAAAGGAAAGGCGAGATATTATCAACATCAACATGACGTAACCACAACAAAAAGGGTATTATAATAAGATGTATAGATGACACAGAAAGTACACTTAATGAAAGCCTTTCTAACTTTCCACGCATTTTCCAGCCATGAGCCAAGTAGTAAGTGACATGGTTTTTTTATAACGGAAATGAAGGTTCGAATCTGGAGGGATTAATGACTATATCAGTGCTAAAAAGTGGATTATACTATCACACAATAAGAATAAGCTAGCTTTAAAGTTTTCCGTTCCAAATTATGGAGTGATATGGTTATCTAATCAAAAATACCATCAGGATTGCTTTGGATACTGCGTTGTGAATAAAATTTGACTCTATATCACGGCTCAAAACGATGTATAAGATCATAGATCATGAAATACAATCAACTTTTGCTACGAATTGGGTGGTTCCCGTTGTTAACAGTTCTAAAAAGAGTATCCCTGTCAAGTCATCCTTTTTCCTTAGTAATCCATTAGTTCTTGTTTTGATACAAACCTATTGAGATCACTTGATACGTATATAAATATTCGAAGAACAAAAAATTTACTTCTCTAGTATATGCTCTGCATTGTATTGAACTGTTTCTCCATAGTACTTATCTTGTCTTCTTCCTCCTCTTCTTTTTGTGATTCTAATGCTTCCGATTTACTTTATAGGCTCTATTACTGCCTTAAACCGTACATTTCCATTAGCTACTTTGTCATATGCATTGCTAATTTCCTCTAATGGAAATATTTCAGTCATTACTCTTACCTTACCTTTTGCAACATAGTCTAATGCCTCATAAAGATACTCTCTATGATTTTGCTTAGAACCGATGATACGGTGACGTTTGAATAAGAAGTCTACATTTAACTCTGGAGAAAGCGTAAGAGGTTCGTTTGTTGCTGATACTCCCATTAGAATCAA
>JBJMFM010000155.1:0-2539 GCA_045808425.1 Nitrososphaeraceae archaeon
TTAATATCTTTCAGAATAATATAAAATGACTAATCGTTTGTACAAAACTATATAGAAGTACGTAATAACAAAGTAACTACAAGAACTTGAAGAGAAGCAAGAAGATAATATCATGAGATAGGCTTCAGTATACTGATAGAATATTCGACATTTGTATTTATCAAATAGTCACAGAGGAATTATTATTTGATCTACTTGTAATTTCAACCCTATCGGATTATGTGTCAATATTCCAAACACAGTCCTAAAAGATTAGCCTCTCCATTTCGATGTTAGAAGAAAAAGTTTAGTTTAGTTAACATTATTATTGCTATTGGCCCAGAACTACACCACAGCTACCATCCGTATCATCACCTTTTGTTGCATTAAAATTCAATACTACGCTTTTGCTAGTACCTCCAGTTGGACCGGCGCTTCCACATGCAAAATAGTCAGCACCTGAACCGCCGATAAATACATTATTTCCACCTCCACCATATAATTTATCATTTCCTTTTCCGGCTACAAGAAGAGTGCTACCTTGCCCTGCAATTAGTATATTATTTCCGCTTCCACCATAAATCTGATTGGTTCCTGTTCCACTGGCAAGAATGATGTTGTTTCCTTCACCTCCATACAATTGATTATCGCCTGGTCCTCCAATAATTATATTGTCACCAGATCCTCCACGTATGATATCATTGCCTTCCAAGCCCATGATAACATTGCTACCATTACCACCCAGTATACGGTCGTCGCCTACTGATCCCATTGTTGGGCGGCAAGTTCGTGCTGACATACATTTTGCAAGATCTTCAAAGATACTGCTTTTTAATTGAATAGATGGAGCTAGTGTACCGGAAGGCAGCGATGATGATGTTACACTCGTCCCTGTGTTAGAAGGTGGAGATGATGGTGTTACTCTTGCTCCGGTGTTAGAAGGTGGAGATGATGGTGTTACTCTTGCTCCGGTGTTAGAAGGTGGAGATGATGGTGTTACTCTTGCTCCGGTGTTAGAAGGTGGAGATGATGGTGGTACACTCGTCCCTGTGCTAGAAGGTGGAGATGATGCACTTGTGTTTGGCGAGATCAGTTGTGCCCCTACTTGGTCAAAAAAGTACACAGGCATAAGAATGAGAAGTGAGATTGTTAGAATAAATACTGCTGTTATATAATAATATATCATCATTTATTATCTACCTGTTCTGTATATGAGGCTTGTCATATAGTATAAGCCCTTGAAATTGTCATAAGTTAAAAATACTTTTACCATCGCAATGGAGATAGGATACTGAAATTTAAGCTTAACTCAAAAACTTCTCTCATTACTGAGTTTTTATAAATACACAAATAGTTTCAAAGATTTATTCATACAACCTTGTTTGCACTATAATATACTCATATTATTGATATATTGGCATTGACTATTAATTACTTAATTAATTAATATATATTATACCAAGAATAATTTCGTATTTATGTTAGAGAAGAAAAATAAGAAAACTGATAGTACGCTTTTGCGGTATCATTTAATTGGAATAACATTATTGATATTTTTTTGTTCTTCTTCTACTTGTTGTTCTTTGTCATCATCTTCATCTTTTAATTCTGTTCAACAAGCAAAAGCACAGAAAATAACTACGACTACCGAAGTAACACCTCTTTTTTCTCGTGCTGCTATTCAACAATACCATATGCAAATTCCATCTTTGAGAAATTATTTTATGATATATAAAAATCCAATATATGGAATAGCAATACAATATCCATCCAACTGGGAAAAAATCGAATATTCCAAGACAGCCCTGAGTATCGATGGAAGCAACCTGATTGTTAATTTCCTAGCACCGATAGTGAATGCTTCAGATCATTGGCGAGAACATCTCATGATACAAGTGCTAAAGCAAGATCAAGCCAAAAAACTTATACCAAAGCCAAATCACCATTGGAGACAGACAGGGTTTTGAATCACTGTATAATAGCACTATGCGCATATCTAATCTTGACAGAAATACCGAATCAATAATCCACATTAAAACAATGGACGTATGGGTCACAGTTAGTAATGGGGACACATATTTGCTCACATATAAGGCAGTTGCGGCAAGATACCAGAATTACCTGCCCACAATACAAAAGATGATTGATTCATTTAAAACAGAAAATTCTACAGTTTCTAATAATACTGCTACCCATTTAAAATCAGAGTAAAATAATCTACACAACAGCAAAATGCATGCTAATAACATTACTTTGTAGAAGAAAAGAAACAGAAAATAATGATAATATAATAATACAAAAGACCCTAACACCTTATACAATGAGATAATATGTTAATATATTTTTAAAAATATAGTCACATTAAATTAAATCTTCAGGTAAATATTTTAGACTGCTCTCTACATACTGCTTTATTTGTTACTACTAGTTTGTGATGTTATATGCAAAAAAATACAGTCAGAATGAAGTTCAATGAATTAGATTTACATTTTCACAATTATCAGATATGACATCACCTTGTGTAGGACTATAATCTACAACTGTATCCACTCCATCGCCA
>JBJMFM010000156.1:0-3067 GCA_045808425.1 Nitrososphaeraceae archaeon
GTTTGTGGACAAGAAATTCGGGGCAGCATTTCTATATAAGTGCCCAGTTGGTATACCGTAACACTTTCGTATTATATAATCCAAGGAATCGATTTCCTTTTATTATGTATTCTAACCACCCACAGATTTAGGAGCAGTAGAAGTAGTTGCATTTAAAGGAGTACCTGTAGTATTCATAGTATGACTTTCTGCTATAGTCGCGTTGCTTGGAGTACTATTTGTATTTTGAGCGTATATCATATATGGTAAAGCAATTAACCCAAGCACTAGTACAATGATTGAAGCTATTAGTGCAATCACATGAATTTGTGTTTGTTTGTTCTTGATATTAGAGAAGCCTTCACTTTCGTCGTGCCAGCGTTTCATAATCATAAGTGGTGAATATCTTATTTACATCTATAATTCCTGAATTGGATTGAGATTAGTTTGCCTCATAGCCATGACACATACACATTGCTAAAGCTACATCAAATATAGAAATGCTGGTTTCTTGAAGGACTAGACAATTGTACAGTATACTATTATATACCCCAGTTAAACAGCTGCAAATGGACTCCATCCATAGATGAATAAGGCTTTTTATATCGTATTAGTTTTGTCCATATTGATAATTATCTTTGCATCAGTATATCTAATTAATAGAAAAGCTCCTCCATCGCCTTTGTCAAATCAGCAAGGCTTTACACAAATCTATACTCCAAAGCTAGGTGGTAGGGTGTTTACTGCAATGCAGACTTCAGGAGAAAATTGTACATCAGATGGGATTAGATTCAATATAGCTAATGAACATACGCTGGTAGATAGAGAATCAACTTGGATCTTTACTCTAAACAACAATACCAACCCAATATATTGTACTGATAAACCATGGTGGGCCCCTAAGATTGGCTCACATGGTGATGATGATCAAGCTTCAGGACTGTATGAAGCATCTGTTCCATATGATGGTGGATTTCATTTAATGCGGACAGAAGGACCATTTCCACAATACCACCCATGTGTTGGTTACCAACATGCAAATGTTCCACCAATGCCACAAGGAAAACCAATTGGCATAAAGACAGCTTCATGGAGAATTCAAAATGGAGTTCATGTAGAATTTTGGTATGATTTCAACGGTGGTGGAAAAGGACCATGGATAAAATACGCAAGCTTAGATGATACACTGCCAGGACACTGTAATGGTGGTTCTATAACAGGACCAATAGGAATAAATGGTACGCTAATAGGTCCCGCACCAGCTCAGGATACTATGAGAATGAATGGAGCTGATGCCACGTATATTGGCGGTTCGATTGTGGAGTTAACAGCAGGTCAAACTCCTAAAGGAAGTATAGGTTATAGCACTACTCAATCAAGTTCATAATTGGGGGCAAAATATATTATCTCAATTTAGATAAAGTTTAGTTGGCTTCTGTCACTAGCTCTTGTATTATCTCTTCTGCATTATGAATTCGGGGGGCAACATTTCTATTCCCAGATCATAAAAATGGCTCATTATTATGGATGCTTGTTATTAATCTATAAAGATAGCTTGCAAATAAAAGATGTGGATAGTTAAGACAATAATATCTTGTCTATTCTTCAGGTCAGGTTGATGTCAATCTGACTAATAAGTAGGACCGCTGCTAGCGCCAGTTGTGGTACCACCGGTTGTTGCCCCGCTGCTAGTTGAGTTACTGCTGCTCTGATTAGTACCACCAGCTGCTCCAGTAGTCTGGTTACCCTGTGCTAATGCTTGTTGTTGTACAAAGCTAATAACGAACATGGACGTAACAAGTACTGATGCAATGACTCTGCATATAGTGCTGTTGTATATTTGTTAAACATCGCACGTCAACGATATCTATGATATTTATAATTTTGTGATTTGTTTTATGTAATTAGTTTCAGTCATACCTGTCTAGTTAATACTAAAACAAAGACAATGATTGCAAACTAGACTACATGAAAAGTATATTTGAGAAATTCTGGGCAGCGATTCTATTCAAAAAAAGAAAACAATAATGAAGTTGTTTAGGTCAAGTCAATGCATCTTCTATCTTTACTTTAGCCTTGTTTAATGTTTCTGAGCTCGGTTTTCCTTCAGCATGATCTTTCTCAGTCTTCAATTTTGCTTCAATATCTTGTTCTTTATTTTTTACTTCTTTTGCTGTGTATGTCATGTAGATATCATATCAGCAACATAGTATAGTACACTTGCTTAAATTCATCATCTTTCTATTTTTGTAGCGACAACTTATTATAGAAAATAAGAAAAAGAATAGTTTTTCTGTCCCCGAACATACATACCTAGAATATGTATGACTGATTTTAAAACATATAACTACATATATCAAAAGTATAAAAATACAATTCTTTTTAATAAAAATTTAATTCTATCTGGGATTGCTGCATTCTTTGCAGGAGCTATATTTACTCAACTGTTCGCAGAGCGACTACTTGACAATAACTTATTGAATACTCTGTCTACTTTATCTGTTGAATACGGAGTATATATTCCGCTATTTGCTGTACTATTCTATTTAGATAATAGATATAGATATATTCATCCAATAACAGGTCAGAAGGATTCTGCCCAAATAAAAAATGACATCAAGAAACTTTTTGCAGCATTTTCAATTTCTGAAGTAATATATTCAGTATGTAAAATATCAGCTCAATACTATTTACTTCAACGAAATACCGAACCTTATCAGGCTTCTATGTTGGCGGCCATATTTGCTTGGTTAGTGTTCCTTGTATGTATCAATACAAGCATAAAGGCTGTGAAATTATTTAAAAAATCAAGCAAATGATTATGCAGTCGAACAAAACGCCTCGGTTACTTCAACACTAATTGAAAATGGAAGAACAAATTACGTTGATATAGTGTTCGATATAACTAATATTATAATAAATGCCTTGTAAGGGAATATGTATACATCATAAAGCATCTGGTCGTTATGCTAATGGACACAAACGCTGTCAAACATGTGACTTGTTTGTAGAATGGGATGGAGTATTCTGCCCTTGCTGTGGATCTAGATTAAGAATAGGACCAAGAAACATCAAGGATAAGGCAAAA
>JBJMFM010000157.1:0-5682 GCA_045808425.1 Nitrososphaeraceae archaeon
GAAAATATGAGGTTTGCTTGTATCATGAAGGTATGTTTGTCCATGTTGCAGTATGTATGCAGCTAAGGCTAACATCAAGTAATAGAGAAGATAAGGAAAGACCAAGATAACAAAGAAGAGTAGTAAGGATAACAAACGAGAATAACTAATAATCTTAGATGACAATTCTTATTGCTTGATTGGAAAATGTAAAGTCAAAAAATTAAAAGCTTTGAGCTTTTAGACTGATAAAATAATTTGTATAATATGTAAAGTATCTAAAGAGTTGCTGCAGCTACTGGTTATTTGGTTGTGGAATACTTATTATTGTAATTGTTGCAGCAATTACTAATATCGCGCTACTGCTGCAATTTTCATATTTAGTTTATAATTCATTAGATGATTAAGTCCTGCTTATAATCTAGTCTTTCCAGATGTAGAATTGCTTGATAATTTTATCATCTTACCAAATGTCTTGCCGTTATCATTGCTTACACTAAGTAATGATTCATTGCTTGTTTGATTTTTTCCCACCGGCTAACGTATACATTATTTTCCACTGCTGCAATTGTGCATCTACTGATTCTGCATTAATAGAGTTGCTTAGATTCATCTTATCTCCGAATGTCTTCCCGTATCTGTAGAAGATTAAAAATCACTTTATTGTTTACTGATTTATTAGACCACCACCACTACTATGTTAAGTAGACATTATTATCGCCTGGAGTATCTGTTGGTGCCTTTCTCTCTGCTGTGGACGTATATATATGAGACCTACTACTTGTAATGTTGTTGTTGAGAATAGCAACACAAGAGTGGATGCTAGCGTTGCAGCAATAATCACTGTTAACGACTATATTTTGAGCAGTCTGGTTACCGCAGCAAAACAGGCTGTGCGTCAACCCTGACGCGAAATAAAGTATACGGCCTGCGGCGCAGGTCTCGTCCTTCTTTATCGAATCTCGCCTGACGGTGTAACTGATTAGCACCTAGTACTAACCCGGAGGATAGACCTGATCTTCATGATTACATGAGTAAAGAAGAAGAGCCATCACAAAGAGCAGATAATAGCAATAGTTGTAAATATTGTAACAAAACCTTTTCGACCATGGAACAACTTACTGCTCATTACAGAAAGAAACATCCAGAATCATTTTAATAAGAATAATTTTTTCAACTAATGAAGATATTTCGAATTTAGTTGATATAATCTTTATAGGTAGCAATTGGAGATTCTAGACTGATTATGGTAACAACTATATCAATAGGCGAACTCATGACAGAAAAACTTAAGACAATTGACTCACTCAGCACAGCTCAAGAAGCAGCAAAGAAAATGAGGGATAACAATGTAAGTTCATTGGTAGTAGTAGTTGATAACAAGAATAATGGTAACAAACCCGTAGGCATAGTGACAGAACGCGATTTGGTAAGAAAGGTATGCGTTAATGATGCAAATAGCAGTAAAATGCTAATAAAAAATATAATGTCTTCTCCTTTAGTTACTATTGATTCCAGATCTTCTGTTGAAGTCGCTGCTGATATAATGACGCAAAATAAAGTAAGGCATTTACTTGTTGTTGAAGAGAATAGTAATAATGACGATGACTATAATATAAACAGACCCTTGGGTATAATTACACCGAGTGATTTTGTTGGTTATCTGAAAGAAAATTTGAATATAGATGATGTAAACGCCAAGATATTAGAATCACTAAAAGAACATGGAGGAGGAGAAGAGGAGCAGGTCGTAGAGGAATTAGAAAAGCAAGGAGAACTGCAAGAAGACTCGCAAAGAGGGGGCGAGCAATATGAAAGTGAAAAACCAAGACAGGGCTGAACTAATAATAATAACAATAATAATTCTTAAAGTAAGCACATTTAACTATCAGGTATATTTGTAGATACATAAAATAGTTACAACTGCCAAGTTGAGATCTTTTACATATTATTTATTAGCTATTAAGATTCAAGCTAGGAATGGTTTGTGATTGCAGACACTGTAACATGAAGATGTCGTAGAATATGAATCTGCACGCTGTACTTGTTGTTGCTCTCAAAATACCATAATTTCAATGTAATAAAATACACTCTAGAGATAATACCTACATAGAAGCTCAAGAAATTCTAGTCAGTGTACCTTGGCAATTATTTACTCCCTCAGGCATAACTATTGTTGTTAGGCTATCAGAGCATCCAATATAAATCGTCAAAGTAAATTGATTATTTTTGCTTGCCTTTCTTTTGTACGCTTTTTTGAATCTGACCTATCTGTCTTTGTAATTGATTCATTGAGGAATTAATCTGCTTTATTATCTTTGACTGAGCATCTGCGTTTTTTAGATACTTTGGCAACTGTTCAACTATACTTCCCATCCTAGATAATTGCTTCGTGTGATTTTCAAGTTGCTTTGATAAATCATATAAATTTGGTTCTTTTTGCTTTGTACTTTTTTTTGCATTCCTCTTTGCTCTTTGTTGGCTTATAAATTCCCCATGCTGTGCTTTTGATAATGAGGATGTCTGTTGATTTGGTGTGCTTGCTAGTAATCCAGAATCGCTAACTTCTTCTGATATTCCTCCTTTACCTTTTTCCTCTTGCCTTGCGACCACCCTTTGCTTTAGTTCATCATCTGCTTGTAGTATTTCTCCTTCTCCTTGCAGTTCTCCTTGTTGTTTGTTTTCTCCTTCTTCTACGTGCATTGTTTCTTCCCCGATATTACCCTGAACTGCTGTATCATCGATGCCGTTTTCTGACATATATTTTGACTAGCTATGTGTATGGACCAAACCATATATGAATTATTATTATGCTAATATTAGCTATTCTATAAAATAACTTACCTTATCGTATATTTATAATTATATTATACCAAAAAACGTTATATCTAAAAAATTCTCTAATGCTATAGTATCAGAAGTAAGGAGGATGAGGATGCTAATCGTGCCTACTGACACCCCGTATTTGTCCTCTAGATGCATATTGGACACATATTTACATTTAGATGCTTGTAGATATAATTCTCTATAGGATGCATAAAATAAAAGAAAACTAAATCTCATGGTTCCCTTTAATAGCAAAGTTTTACATAGATTAAGTAATGCTTTGTAGAGCTTGTGGAAATGAGATGATTGCGTTTGAATATTGTACTCATTGCAATGAGTCTATCCATTGGAAATGTAGCATCTGCTCCAAAGAAAACGAAAAATCAGTACATACACATTATACAGGAGAAGAAGAATTCTTCAAAAAGGCCTCAGAAACGGCAGGGGCAGCAGTGATAACCATTGTTTCAGGTTTGTCTAGTCTTATTCTGATAGCATAGATTCTAGCGGTTTTCAGATTAGAATAAAAGTAAACCTAATATGAAAAAAGTAGATGAAGCGGTATTTATGAATGGATAGACTTTAACATATACTAATCAATATTCATGCAGTGCCATTATTCAATAAATGGATACAATACGACTTGATCATATAGACACTTCAAATACCATAGATAAAGTGATATGGTGGATTCTTGACAGAAACATGGATAAATCTGCAAAAGTTCTTAAATATATTATATTAATATCAGTTATATTCAACTTAACATCTGCATTAAGAGGTCGTGCATGTGTGCGTTTGCATAAGTTTCCAGGAGCGGGTTTCTATTGTTTCCCGCTGCTCTAAATAACTATTTCATTATCTCACTCATACCAATGCATCACTAAATTGTAATAACTCCCTTTGGACTTCCTCATAACCTGATCGCTTGGATCAATATCGATATTATTTATTACCTCATCTATTCCTTTTGTTCTATCTACCTTTCCATTTTTGTTTTTCATTTCTATTTATTTTCCCAGCTAATAATACATTTTTAGTCCATCCATAAATAATTCAAAAGTTGCAGGTTTTCCAAGTAAAGGTTTTACAGAGATTCTTGGTCTCCCACTCATATTCCAATCCACCAGACAATTTGTATAGTTGTAAACGTTTTGCTTTATATAATTCAATTTGCGTCTAACCGATTATATATGACATCAGAAAGACAAGTTGCAGTTGTAACAGGTAGCTCTACTGGTATAGGATTTGAAACTTCCCTTATGCTAGCAAGAAATGGATTTCATACTTATGCAACAATGCGTAAGTTAGAAGGTGGAGGATCAAAACACATAACAGATATAGCAAAAAATGAGAATCTGCCGTTACAAGTCATTCAACTAAATGTTGATAATGATAAATCAGTATTAGAAGCAATTAATAGAATAGTAACTGAAAACAATAGGATCGATGTTGTAGTAAATAATGCAGGATATGCATTAGTTGGAGCCTTAGAACAAACTTCAATGGAAGAAATAAAGGCACAATTTGAAACTAATTTTTTTGGCGCGGTAAGAGTCACGCAGGGGTAATTCCAGTAATGAGAGAACAAAGGAGCGGCAGAATAGTTAACATAACATCTATGGGAGGCAGAATTGCAATTCCTCTTGACTCTATATATCATGCAACTAAATTTGCCCTAGAGGGCCTATCTGAATCTATACAGTATGAACTTGAACCATTTGGGATAAAGGTTATACTTATAGAACCTGGAGCTGTCGGTTCAAACTTCTGGAAGAATTGGAGGATGGCTGCAAAGGCATCAAACAGTAGCGATAATAATAATGATTATTCATTATATAGACAAATAGAAAATAATATGTTAGAATCCTTCAAAAAAATGGAACAAAATGCTATACACCCATCTGAAGTTGCAAAGATGATTCTACAAGCAGTTACTACAGATAATCCTGATTTCAGGTATGTAATAGGAAAAGACGCAGCCACTATTTTGGAAACAAGAAAAAGAATGTCTGATAGAGAATTTCAAGACTTACTAAAGAAACAGTTTGATCTACAAGATATTAGTTAACCCAACCCTTTAGTACATCAGCAAGTTTACCGTACATATAATGTATTATATGCAAGAAAGTTGTATGTGGATAAAATTATCCGGAATTGACTTTGAAGAATTTGAAATTATCGCATAAGTCAAATATATGATATTATCTCATCTTAGATGAGACGAGAATAATTACAATCAAACCAACTTTAATATCAACAATATCAATATTGGTCTTGCTAGTAGCTACAATACTCTCATTAGTAGCACTAACCATAATGTCAATTCAAGAAGTAATCGCAGCAAAATGCAATAGTGATGATGATCGTGGTGGTGCTAACAACGATAATGAAAACAACAATAACAATGACGATGATAGCAAGACTTGTGTTAATCAACAACAACACCAGTCAAAGGATCATGATTCTTCTTCTGCTCCCAATACAAAAGATTCAACTCCTTTCCGTTTACCTATGCCATTTCCCTAAAAATTCATTCGTTTATCCCTCGTCCTTTTCTCTAAAACTATAAAACTCCAATGCTAACCTAAAAGCAGCAAATATGTCGTTATATGATGTAGATTCTCATAATACCTCAATTAGCGTCAGCAAATTTTTAAAGTAAATAATGTCCACAGTTAGAATATTCTCTGAATCATTGCATGTACTATTAATGTGCTAGATTAGTTCATTTACCTACTCTTAGAATTTTAATGTTTAGCAACTTACCAAAAAATATTGCCTCACATTCACAATGGCCGTCGATTCTAACGAATCGTCCACATTTTGGGCATACAGTAAAAGGCCGTTTTTGGGATGGTGAATCTTCATCTGTAT
>JBJMFM010000158.1:0-18974 GCA_045808425.1 Nitrososphaeraceae archaeon
AAAATTTTGCATGCCAGAGTCCAGCAAATACTCGGATAATCCTTTAGAGAAGGGTTTACTTTTACGTTGTCACGATACAGCCCACTAGAAAAAATATACATAGAGACAAAGATAACTCTACGCAAGTTTGTAAATGGATCGCGGCAATCCGCAAAGCAATCGTACCGACTCGTTGTTGATTCTATTCGTTGTCTTGTGGTGTTTGCGTTTTATCTTGGAAACACCATGAGATTTTTCAAATAGTTGGAAATAATGGATTTATTTACCCAAAATAGTTGTTATTATTTATACACATATAAGAAACAGCTATAATAAATATATATAAGTCTCTCGTACCCACTAGATCGAACTTGGAGATTAATGACATTGACGGCCTATTAGATGATATTAATCTTCGTATAATAGATATTCTAAGCAAAGATTCATCAACGACTTTTGTTGAAATAGCTAAACAGATTGGAATATCTGATGCAACAGTACATTTGAGAGTTCGAAGATTAATCGCTGCAGGTATAATTACCAAGTTTACAATTTCTGTTGATAATAATCTTCTTGGATATGACCATCTTGCATTTATGGGAATAAATGTTGAACCGGGTTTTGCAGATGAGGCTACTTTAGAACTAGCAAATCTAGAAGAAGTATTAGAAATTCATGAAATGCATGGTACATTTGACCTACTTTTAAAGATTCGTGCCAGAGACTTAAATCAGATGAGAGATGTTGTAGAAAACAAGATACGTAAATTATCGCATATTTTGGAGACAGAGTTAATGACTGTCTTGAAAACTAAAAAGGAAGAGCAAATAGTTTCTTTGACAAAAGATATCTTGTATAAAGCTGATGGAGTAATAGCCTAGAAAGTGAAATAATAAAAGTTAACAGTAATTTGCGTACTATTCCTCAGATGCTTATACTAAGACACAGTGATATAGTTATACTTGGATTTGGATTTGGCAGAGATAAATAGAACAAGATCTTTATCACTTCGTTATTATTACCTATGTCATAAAAAATGGTATATTACTAGTGATTTCGGATAATTTCAAGCCAAACGCGTTATATGCAAAAGTCGAGCCGATGACTGTAAATATTCCAAGTCCAACTGTATCAAACTTCAAAAATAAATTCCAGTGTTTCTTTAGTAACGGATAAAGAAAAAAAATTACTATTGCAGTGCTCACAGTTATTATAATATAGAGGGGGTTGACGACAGCAGTAGGAGGAAATTTTCCAAATGTCATATCCCGTATGACTCCCCCTGCAACCCCTGTAATAGTCGAGAGAATCACTATGCCCACAATATCGGATTTATGTTCAATTGCTTTGAATGCACCAGTCACTGCAAATGCCATAGTGCCAAAAAGATCCAAAATCTGGACGAGTATTATCATAGATAGATTTGGATCTGCCACCAATCTCCTGTGTTGTATTTGCTTGATATTAAATAGAACGTTTAAACTTTAGTTCATTCAATACTATATAACAACTCCCTTTATGCATAGGTAAATGAAGATATCGCAATTAATAATAGATCCTAAGCTCAAAACACCTTCTCCTTGTCCTTAAAGCTTAAATTTGGATATGTTTTTATGATTTCTGTTATGAGTAGCTCAGAAAGCCTTGGCAATGTAACTTACGAATGTATGAGATGTGGTACAGCTGTAACAGCTGAAGAATTATCAAGGCTACCAGAAATCAAATGTATTTGTGGATTCCGCGTTTTTCGTAAATCAAGACAACCTATTGTGAAACAATTGAAGGCAGTTTAATATTATTTATTATACGAAAATATTGACGGTATTAACGCTTAATTATATATAATCCAAAGTATCATTGCTTTTTGTCTTTGCATTATGAGGATTGTCGGTTATGTGTGTTAGCCTTTATTATTAGTTAAGATATCATAATATAAAATTATCATAACTACTTTTCGAGTGATGACATATGAACAATCAAAACTTCATATTTAAGTTTATTATCAATAATTTATTTATACTGAAAGGTTATTAACATTTATTTCCATTAACATATGTATGAAAATCGTTTGTCCTGATTGTAAAGCTGCAGCAGAACTATCTGATGATTTTGCATTTGTAAAGTGCCCAAAGTGTTCATTAGATATGACATATGGAGAGTACGTAAGGTATGTAGCATACAAGGATAAAAGATATCGTGACATATTGAGTGACTATAAGCTTTGAGATTCATAAAAAATGAGAAAGGGTAATGTTCATTGGCTGACTGGGATAGGTAGTATTATGTATATTCAGAAATTTCTAAAGAAATAATATAAATACAATTGTATATATTCAAAGCTGTATCAGAATAAGGTAATTGCATAATAAAGTCAATAGTAATACAGACTAAAGACAGCCTCACGTTTGCTTGTTTGTATAGTAAAAGAGTCCTGCGCAGAATTATCGGACATTAATACTGTTTGTGCTATCCGCCATCGACGGAGTTTAAGTCTTCTTCCTCGTCGTTGTCATCAATATCTTCTAAATCTTCTTCAAAGTCGTCCTCAAGTTCGTTGTTCTTATCAACATTATTACTATTATTGTTTTTTGCGTCAGGCATGATAGTATTGAGCTCTAGAAAATGTAATAAAGCCTTTCCCGCTAACGGCAATTTCATTTATGATTATATATTGTAAAAATATTTTGAAGGCTTTAGCACAAATCTGTTGCATGGACGTTTTCAATCTGAACATCCTAGGTAATCACCTAGTACTAATGGTGAAATAATAGATAGCAAGATGATAGATAGATACATATACACATAGACATATCTACGCACACCTATTTCTACACACCAAGAATCTGCTTTAAAAGAGCTCTGTAGTCGACATTTTCTTTGGAACTACCTGGCGAGGGAAGTTCAAAAATTAAAGGGATTGGTCTTTTTGCCCGTATATCAGTTAGATTATAACGAATTTTTTTACCGATATCATCACTTAATAGGATCAAACCAACATCACTTCCATCTCCGCCTATCCTGTTAATTTCAGAAAGTGCCTCTTCTGGAGCGTCAGCCTTTATTCCCTGCACTCCGGCCAGCTTAAAACTGGTGATAAATACACGATTTCCTATGGCTACTACTCGCACTCTCTTCCCGAATTCCTTCTTACTGCGTCCCTTTTTTTAATCTTTTGAGTATTATAGCTATGAAAAGTACATCATTAGCATAGATACGTCATTAAAAGTAGAGGGTATATATACATATATACATTTTTATATATATAGATAAATAAAGCCAGAAACAAAATGGAATAGAGTTAATGTGGATGTGAAGGCAAAATAACTCATGAGAATCATGATGGAGTGGTCTATATGTGTAGTAGTGGTTAGGTTAATGAAAACATTTTCCACTTGTTAGCAATATTTATCTCTATTATCATAATTATCCAATTCATGGCAGTCAAAAAGAAACACCTCAAAGTTCTGTTAATCGTAGCTTTAAGTGTTGGAATTGCAGGAATTATTCTCTCAGCGTTATTTGCATCTTATGCTTTTATCATATTTTCATTGCCAAATCTAAGCTTGGGCGCTTTCTTTGGTTATAAATATTATATTCATGATAAAAAAACACAAGAGTATGAACAAAGAAAGAAGAGAAACAGGAAGAGACACTAAATAAAGTTTCTCTTCAATAAGAAGGAAGATATGCGCTAAATTAATAATAAATTAAAAATTAATCTATGCGCTATGTACAAGATGAAAGATAGTAAATATAAAAACCTGCAAATTTTCAGCCACCTATGACATATTAATCGGTTCGTGATGGTCTATAATACAGTGGATATCCACTATACGGAAAGTACACAAACATGAACAGGTAATACTTAAACTAGAAAATAATAATAGTAATAATCTTAAATAATAAATAATCCAAGCGGCAAATTTATCAGCTATCTCTGAAGCGCAGTAGCTTTGTTAACCAAACACCTAACGCTAACGAAGAAGCAGTATAAATATAACAATAGCTGCAAGACCACCAAATAAAATCATCGTTGCTTTCCACATTCCAGTGCTTGCGCTTTCACTTATGTCCCATATACCTCCATGTACTCCACTTTGTCTATATTTTCGTTTGATCTCCTCATAGCTATAAACTGTATCAAAGTCAGCAGAAGGAGTCCACTGGCGTGTTGTATTATAAGTATAAGAACCGTAATAAGCACGTCGGTAATTGTTATTGTTTATATTGTTGTTATTAATAGTAGCAATATCATAGTTTTTTCTTGTCTGCTCGTCAGAGAGTATTTCATAGGCTTCAACAATCTGCATAAATTTTTGTTTTGATTCTTCAGAGTTTTTGTTTTTATCTGGATGATATTTCAATGCTAAGTAGCGAAATGACTTTCGTATGTCAGCCTGGGAAGCAGTGTTGCTAACTCCCAGTACCTCGTAATGGTCCATCATCACTTTTGTATATAATGTAACAATCTACTAAATAATCATTTTTATCTAGATATTAAATACTTGATAGATATAGAAGCTTGATAGATATTCATGCATTAGGAGATACATATTTGATAGTGTTATACATTATGCTAACAGGACCATCGATACTGGTGGCTAAGGAAACAAGAACAAGGCTCCGGAATTTAAGAAGCGGTGTTAGTGCACTTCTATTTTTGCCATTGACAGCAACTACGCTAGTACTGTACGCAATATTTGCAAACGATTTCGTTTCTCAAATTCCATTGCTAAACCTTTCTTGGCTTGGATATAATATCGCTCTTGGACCATTCGCAGATAAGGGAGTGTATGGCATTTTGCCATTTATTCCTATGTTAGTGTACATACTAATCCATGTCAATTACTTTGAGGAATTTTACTTTAGGAAAAACATAAAGCGAGTCATTATCTGGGCATTTATGCATTTAGCAATGGGAGTAGCAATACATGTCGTACTCGTATTACTTCCCCTCGGTTTTTTTTACCGATATATCTTTAACAAATATAGCGTAAACCATGCATATACACTTCACTTGGCTACGAATTTAATATTAGTTGCAATAGCTGTAAGCTCATACTTTCTGTTGCAACCTGAGTCCAACAGCAGCTAGAGATCTATGTCTTCTGAGAATATGAGATAAATTGCTAGACGCTTCCTCAACCAAAAAGGAATGCTATTATTATAATTATTAAATTATTATTTTCTATATGGGTTTAGTGTAATAAAAATGTCAATAGTTTATTTTACTTGTATATGATGTTGAAGTGTCACATTGCAGATAGATTAAATTTTATTTTTGCTGTGGTGGCTAGTATATATATGCACCTTTTCCAGGTGATATCTGTATATCAGGTCAGCGATATAAAAAAATAATATTATTATTATTATCAATTGGTTAATAGACGACGACAATATACTTGTATATACTATCAACATACCTAGATAAGTTAAGATTACAGCAAAAAATACGAAAACCTATGTTATGCCATTTTTACGTGTCAGAGATATTCTGCAAGCTTGAACGTCTTTAATATGGAAATAAATAGAAAAATATTACTTGTTCGTCTATTCAAAATTCAGTTGTGAATTCTATTAATGCCATGAAGAAGGAGATTAGATACCAGATAGATTATTTGTCAAAATTAGAACTGCCCGAGCAAATGGATTTGGATAACTGTTTATTCATAGGAGCTGGCGACTCTTATGTTGCAGCATTAATTGCACGCTATGCTTCCGATTATAAAATAGTATGCTGTAATCCTATGGAGATTGTTTTCAATCCGGAAATCATAAAGAGGAACTACTGCCGCAGAATCTACATAGTTTCGGTTTCTGGTAACACACAATCAAACATACTTGCTGCTAAAGTTTCTCGAAGACATAATGTTTCTACTACAGCAATCACTGCAAAACCAGAGAGTAGGCTTGCTAGAAATTGCGATAATGTAATTGAACTCAAGTATAAAAGCACAGGGATCGCAACTTCTGGGACTATAAGCTTTATATCTAGTATGTTATGCTGTCTTTCTCTAGTAAGAAAGATAGACGATCTTAATCAGCTAAGAATGATTTATACACAGTCATATAATGAGGCTAAGAATTTAAGCAATTCAACCCCAGAAAGAATAGGATCGTATATATTTTTGGCTGATGGAATATTATTTCCGATTACCAAATATGCTACATTAAAAATAAACGAGGTTTTTGGGTTAAAGTCTTTTGCTTATCCATCTGAAGAATTTTGTCATTCTCCGTTATTCAGCCTCAAGAGGAATGATAAGATTATCATATTTGGAAATAAAAAATATAAACACGCACTTAGTGAGGAATTAAATAACCGATTAACAAAATTGGGTTTTTCATCTGCATACATAGTAGATTGCAATAGATTGTCGTTAACAGAGCTTTTGTTAAAATCGACATTAGTCATACAATTGTTTGTAGTCAAACAAGCCTTAAAAAAAGGCGTGAAGGATTGTTATTTTTTGAGAGACAAAAACTTGTTTAAATTGAGTTCAGATCTAATCTACTACTGATGATATGCGTGCTGTCATTGTTGTTATTATTACCAAAAATTAGTCTAGTGGGGATACAGAGAGGGAAGCGAATATACATCGAAATATTATAGTTAATTTTTACTTTTTCTTTTGTGTTTCTAAAAAGCGAGCAGAAGACGATACAAGACACGAGTGTATGTATGACAAGTTTAAGACATAACTGCATTCTGGTCAGATATCAACCAAAATCGCAAAAATCATATGATATAGCTCTTATAATTAAATGTCCTTTTGGCTTGTACTATATCATACTTTCATAATAATCTACTAGTATAATCATTTTAATCTTAATTAAGTATTTTATATTAATATAATTTTAGAATAAGAAAATTGATCTTAATGGTATTTCTGCATGACTCTTCGAATTTGTGCTATTACCTTATCCATCATGTAGTAGCATTATGTTGATTGCTCAATAATTGCTGATAAAATGAATATTAAATACTTTCACATCTTTTAAATTTGATACGTGTTAAGGTAGTTTTTACCCATGCATCCAGACGACCTGAATAGAATATGGATTTGCCATGAGTGTAAATGCAGTTTTGTTTTTCACTCAGATGTTGACGATCACAAATTAAAGTCAGGACATTTAGAAATAGAGAAATATGATTTGACATCAGGTAAATTGCTTGCTTAATTAACTCTGCTGTCTATAATTGATTGCTTCTATTTGATTAGCTAAGGTTATTTTTCTTGTTACCCTTCTTCTACTACTACTGCTTCTCCAGCTCACCTAGCATAGTGAAGATAAATAGAGTCTATAGCTGAATTATTATTATTGTTATTATTGTGTGAGAATGCCAAAAGACTACAATCTCTATGTCAAAAGACTACATGTGGATTTAGTCTATGTTCTCGGTGAGCACAAAAAAAGGATGTCCAAAATCTATTTATCTTCGAATGGAACATTTGAAGTTAATGAGCAGACTGTTTGGAAGGAAACAGAATACGGATTATTCTTCTTCCAATGAACCTTCCAAAAAACCTACAGAAGATAGCAACGATGCTGATCGATTGGACTGGCAGAAACGAGAGTTATACAAGAAAGGCATAGACCAAATGGCAAATGAGAAGTTGGAAGATGCTATACGTAGCTTTGAGCTAGCTATAAGGGTTGATCCAAATTATGTTGATGCATGGATCAAAAAAGGTTATGCTCATTTTCACTTAGGCCAATATACTGTTGCTATTTCATGCTATGATAAAGCTTTAGATATCGATCTCAATAACGCTGAGGCATGGAATTTAAAAGGTCTAGCGTATTATAAAATGAGGAATTATGATCAAGCTATAGTAGCATGTGACAAGGCCGTTGACATCAACCCCAACGATGCAATGTCATGGTATAACAAGGCATGCTACCTGACATTGATCGGGAAGGTAGACTATGGGATGGAAGCCTTAAAACGTTCAATAGAAATAGACATTTCAAATGCAAAGAGGGCAGTTCGGGATAGAGATTTTGACAACGCTAGAGCAGAGGAAGGTTTTCAGCGAATTATTGAGGTTGTAGTTTTAGAATCAATAAGACAAGGATATGATTATGTTGGTAAAATTGTCTGGATTACGGGTATGGGCAGAGAAGAAGTTGAAGATGCTATGGCGAGGTTATCGATGAAAGGCTTAACTAATAAGATACAAAAGAAGTCACTTACAACTAAAGAAGAATACTACCAAATTGCAAGCGAAATTGCCGACAAGGTAGGAATCACAAAGCGGTCCGGCTTTTTCGGCAAGAGCAAGGAAGTCTATGCACCGCTACAACAATTAAAGGATATAAGTGAGGTTCTTGGAAGAGCCAAGGATTTCGTGGAGCGAGGTGATTTAAATGGCACTCTTGATAGTTTTGATGAGCTTATTAACCCCGCAAAGCATGGCGCTGCAATGATTGAGCAATTCTTTGATGAACATCGTGACCTCAGGTTGTTCCAAATTAGACTGAAGGATAGAGGGCAAGAGTATCTTAACTCTCATAGGTCCGATCTAATGAAGTTGATTTTAGATATTGATGTAAAAGTGAGAAGAGGCGCAGTCACAAACCCAGCAAAGGATTAATTAATTGATTTTTTATTTATTTATTTAGAGCTTTTTAGCTGCAATAGCCTATAGCAATACATACATACACACATTAATATATCTCGGTAAATACAAAACAAAAAGTTCATGTTAACAGGTGGACAGAAATATAGGCATAATGAGGATGATTATGATGGCAATGACAACGATAATAAATTACTTCAACATTTGATACTGAAACTGATGATATTAATGAAGATCATCATGACGATCGATAGCCACAACAGATATAATCTACATATATTTGCCCGGTTAGTGGTGATTGCTCGTTCAATTAATAC
Organism: Nitrososphaeraceae archaeon; assembly: GCA_045808425.1. Lineage (GTDB taxonomy): Archaea > Thermoproteota > Nitrososphaeria > Nitrososphaerales > Nitrososphaeraceae > JAFAQB01. Next base: position 8,882 of record JBJMFM010000158.1, read on the forward strand.
AATAGAAGGTTAGATGTAAAAGTGGCAGCCAAGGAAGAAAAGAGAATTAGAATTCCAAACGAAATAAAATATGTCATAATTGCTGTTATTGGAATTGCAATTTTTTGGGTTGGTATTAGATTAGTATTTGGAGTAAACAATCCATTTTATGTAGTAGCCAGTGATAGTATGGTACCTAAACTCAAAGTTGGAGATTTACTGATGGTCCAGCATGGCGGTGGTTCTTCTTTCCCTTCTTCTTCATATAGTAATTTGAAAGTAGGTGACATCATAGTCTTTAGATCACCCGGAGTAAGGGAAGATACAGGAGAGCCTGAAGTAATTGTCCATAGAGTTGCTAAGATATACACCACACCCCAAGGAGAAAGGATAATTAGAACTAAAGGTGACGCAAATCCTCATTCAATATATTTGATTGATTATCCTATCCTATCAAGCAATTACATTGGAAAGGTAGTTGTCATTCTTCCCGGTGTTGGCTTAGTTGCAAGGGCAATTAGTCCTCCAATAAACTACATACTTATTGCAGTCATTCTTGTTATACTTTTCTTCTTATTGTTTAAAAGAGGAAGAGATCAGAAAAAGGAACAAGAGACAGACACCGGAAGCGGGACCGTAACTAGCTGAAGAGAAGATTCGATTCAAGAGATAAAGGTTGCAGTACTCCACTAACTAACAAGCAAGATCATATGCATCACCATCTTTATTATAAAAAGCAATATCGATAGAATTCATGATAATGTAGAAATGATCTTATAAGTGCTGGTCATCTTCTGGTTCTATTTGATATGATAATAACTAATAACATGCTATTAAGCTAATTGTTATATATAGGTATCTATATATACAATAAATTTTTTTAATATTATTCTCCTTTCTAAAAGAATTGTAATTGTGGGAGCTGGCTTAGGAACGTACAGGTATATATGTATTAATACTAGAAAAAATTATACATATCTATGGAAAGGATTTTTGCTGATGTGAGCGAGAAAGAAATTACAAGAGCTATTGCGGGTATGTTTAATGAAACAATGACAGAATATACTGATTCTGATGTAATAATTATTGGTGCAGGTCCTGCTGGATTGACTGCTGCTAGGGACTTGGCGAAAAATAAAATAAGAACACTTGTTATAGAACAGAATAATTATATCGGTGGTGGATATTGGGTAGGCGGATATATGATGAACCCTGTAACTGTCCGGGCACCAGCCCAAAAAGTTTGGGATGAGTTGGGTGTACCCTACCGTAAAATTACTGATGGACTGTATGCTACATGGGGACCGCACGCTTGCTCAAAACTGATTGCTTCGGCCTGTGACGCCGGTGTAAGGTTCTTGCAATTAACAAAATTTGATGACTTAATATTAAAAAACAAAAATCGTGTAGGAGGCGTTGTCGTTAATTGGATGCCTGTTTCTGCTCTACCGAGAAACATTACATGTGTAGATCCAGTCGCATTAGAAAGCAAAATTGTAATTGATGCATCAGGCCATGACTCTGTAGCCGTAAAAAGATTGATGGACCGTGGGTATGTAAAGTGGAAAGGCATGGATCCATTATGGGTGGAAGGAAGCGAAGATGCAGTAGTAGGCCATACAGGCGAAATATTTCCAGGCCTGATAGCCACTGGAATGTCAGTAACTGAGACACATGGATTACCGAGGATGGGGCCAACATTTGGTTCTATGTTATTGTCTGGAAGAAAAGCTGCAGAAATAGCATTGAACAAACTTAGAGAAATTCCTGTCCAGTTTGGTAGATAAATGCATGTTTAAGTACAATACTTAAAAAATTTAAGATAAAGAGCAGTATCTGAATGCTACTTAATTTTTTTATGTTATTCACGAAAATAAAATATCCTAAGAAGAGACTACTGCACTTTAACATAAGATAACCATTATTGTATTCGTTATTTACAATTTAGGAATATATCAGGGAGGAGATATATACATATGCATATGAATAAAAATTTTAACACACTATCATTATATAATATAAACAAAAATAAAAACAAGAAAAAAAATGCTTCTAAAAAAGATAACAGCAAACTAGTACTGTTGCTATATGTTATCGCTCATACATTCAACCTGCTAATGTATTTATGTCAATTCTATTATTTTTTGTATATGGAAGCACACAAAAATACTTCATAAAAATTACCTATGAATATATTAAAGTTATTTTTTGAGAGCTTTTTTTGAATGACTTGTATAGTTTTAGGAATCATAATCAAAGGATTTCAAGATAGAATAGTTAAATTTTCAGTAACTCGAATTGCGAACAAATTATTAAATGGTCTTCCATTTTATATGGTAATTGTCATATGCCCAATAACAATAACATGGCGGCAAATGAAGAAAAAGCAGATAGTAAGCCAAGCGAGGCATCATCATCAAATGCAGCTACGCGTTACGATGTAATCATAATCGGATCGGGCCCGGCTGGATATACTGCTGGTGTCTATACTTCACGAGCCAAGCTCAAGACGCTAATTGTATCAGGGATGCTTCCCGGCGGTCAATTAATGACAACAAGCGAAGTAGAGAACTATCCTGGTTTTCCAAACGGAATATTTGGACCTGAACTTATGATGAATATGCGGCAGCAAGCAGAAAGGTTTGGTGCAATAGTTCTTGATGATGAGGTGATTGCAGTAAATTTTAAACAAAGGCCGTTTATAATTACAACATCCTCTGAAAGTTTTGAGGCTGAATCCGTCTTGATATGTACAGGAGCCTCTCCTCGTAAATTAGGTATTCCATCGGAGCAGCAATTTGCAGGCAGAGGAGTATCATATTGTGCAACTTGCGATGGCCCATTTTTCAAAGGTGAAGACATAGTCGTAGTTGGAGGTGGAGATACAGCCATTGAAGAGGCTACATTCCTCACAAAGTTTGGCAAATCTGTGAAAATAGTGCATCGTAGAGACTCCTTACGCGCAAGTAAAATTCTTCAAGAAAAGGCTTTTGAGAATCCAAAGATAAAATTCCTGTGGAATTCTGTGGTGGCTGATATCAAGGGTGATAAGAAAATAGCGAGCGTAACTGTAATGGACATAAATAAACAGAAAGAACAGAAAATTTCCGCCGGGGGACTATTTGTTGCAATCGGACATGATCCTAATACAGCCATTTTCAAGGGCAAGCTGGAAATGGATGACAAAGGGTATATTATATTAAAAAACCAAACTAGAACTAGTGTGGAAGGCGTTTTTGCTGCAGGCGATGTACATGATTATAGGTATAGACAGGCAGTTACCGCAGCTGGTTTTGGGTGTATGGCTGCTCTTGATGTAGAGAAGTGGCTTGCAGAAAAAAGATACGGAAAGCAGGAAATCAAGTCAGAGTATATACACGAAAGGTAATACTGTTAAAACAATACAATATTTTTGTGCAAAGATTGCAGAGATAGTAAAACAAGATATGAATTACAAATAATAGGATCACGAAAATATAAATAAAGTTACTGGCAGAAAAAACCGAATACAATAATAATAATAATAATAATAATAATTTATTCAGTTATCTAGCTTTGAAATGCATCTCCCAAATCATCAGTTAAACATTAGATTTTCATAAAAATAACAATAGATAATAAAAAATAAAAAATGGGGATAGCACTGGTTTATCAACCAACGCTGTCCATTGTCTTTTTGGTTTTTAGACTGCGTTGCTCTTTATACTACTGAATTCATTGGCTGGTGCTACTTGTATCCCTCTCCTCTGCCTCTTGTGGTTTACAGGGGTTTGAGGTTATCGGTTCATCTCCTATGTTATTGTTGGTTATGCAAAGATTGTTTTGGTTTGCCGTATTATGTTCTCCCTCAGAGCTTCTCAGACTCAGTGCCTGAGCTTGCATAGAAGTGACGATAGAAATCCCTGCTATCGTCAATGCAGCCAGCATCGATACGATGATAGCACTTTGTGTTGTATGGTTCATATTCTCATTGACGTCGCGCGATTCTAATATATTTGATTTAAGAATCATACAGATATAACATAGTCTAATTGCATACTTCTTATGTATTCTTCTAATAGAGTATCAACCAGTACCAACAGTACCAAGTCATCACTTCAATTAGCTTTTGCTGAACATCGAAGACTATAGCTTCACGTCTTGATTAATTCTATATTAAAGCATGCATACTAAATACTTATAAAAAGATCTGAGCGAATATTAGAATTATACTTTAGATAGACAATTCAGTACTAACCTACAGCATAAATGATATAGCATGAACCGTCGTAAGTCACATATATAGAATATAACACATAGTTTGTGACGAAATATATGAACCACTCAACTCTAGGAATAGTTGCTATCATAGCAGCAACAGCATTAGTAGCAGGAGCATTTGCTGTAATTGCACAAGCAGCATACGCGGACTCTGTTAGCTTCAAGCAATCAAACAAACAAAAGGCTAAGTGTCTTGCTCTCGTAATTAGTAGAGCAGGTGCATGTAACCAAGATGCAGAAAACGACTTTGATGTAAACTAAAAACTAAAAATTCGATAGAAAGTATTCGTCAGCTAAAAAGTTAAGCTGCCGAAGCTCTTTTTTCTATTTTTTAATCACTACTAGCAAAGTACCTCTCGTACTGTAAAGTGCATTCCTATGATTCTATTGACTAGTAGAGATACAAATCGACATACAAACAGCGTAGATAATATGCAACCATGAATATTGATCGTGTTATCATAGCAGCTTCTACTGTTCCCACGATAATTAATAAGTAACTCAATTGATCTAATTCATCCATCTTCTATATGTTTACAATATAACGCGTAGCTCGACTTGTTAATGTTAATTTAAATTCGAGAAGAGATGATTGTGCATATGGTAGATTGGATAATGTATGCTTTGATATCATAGTTCACATATAGGAACAACAACGTTGAGGTCAATCATGCAATGCAGGAGCATAAGCAGCAATTTCTTGGTCCTTCTATAGCAGATTCCTATTTGACTCTTGATTTTGTAAATAAGTAATAGAAGATTGAGGAAGAGGAGGAGGACGAGGAGATTCAAAATGATAATGCTGCTGATCACCATCCTCGTTAATCGGATGATAAAAAGGAGTAGTAGTCTCTTCTCATCTCATATTAGAGCTTTTAGTAGTTATTATTCCACTGTCTGTTCCATCTATTAATACAAAAATGTACTTTCAGTATCATCTTTAAAGAAGATTTTATCTATTGTTAATTAGACAAACTTAATATACAGTAGATAATAATTGGTTTTGCGCAAGCATACATTATGCTAATTATATTTGACGTCGAGGGCGTCCTTCTTAACGCGGAATACCTTCCTGTTTTAGCTCAAATGAAGGGTCCAGAAAAGGAAAAAGAGATATGGGATATTACAAAACAAGGCATACGCGGAGAGATTAACTGGGAAGAAGGTCTAAAAAAACGCGTCCATGCTTTGAGAGGCATTAGTTATATGGATGCTAAAAGAATAGGTGCTAACTTAGAAATTATGCCGGGTGCAAAAGAACTCTGTTCGGCCTTGAAAAAGGCTGGCTGGAAGATGATTGCTGTTTCAGGAGGATTTACAATAATTACGGATAGATTAGGGAATGAGCTAGGTATTGACAAAATATTTTCAAATGAATTAATTTTCAATGATGGAAAACTCGAGGATATAAATCTGAAAGTAACAGCTGATAAAGCAGCCGCAATTAGACCACTAATAAATCAATGGGGAATAAGCAAAAGTGAAACTGTTGTTGTTGTCGATGGAGCGAATGATCTGACATTATTTAATTTAGCAGAATTTAAGGTGGGATTTTGTCCTGTAGATATCATAAAGGAAAAAGCAGACGCAGTCATTGAAATCAGAGACTTGGCTTTGTTACTTAATTTGCTTGAAAAGAAATTTGGCAATGCCGTACTTGCAAACATTAGTAACAGATAACCATATGATTATTTTTTATACCTGGCTATTCGATTTATAGCTGTTGTTGGCTGTTGAAGAGTACAAGCCAGAATAATGATATTAAAAAGATTGAAATTATTCCAGTCTCAATTCCCAGCGATATAAAATCTGGTGATAGGCTGGATATTTTAATTTTGAAATCACTGAAGGATACTCAGGAAAAACTATTTGATAATGACATATTAGTTATTGCTCATAAAGTGGTCTCAAAGAGTGAAGGCCGTATAAAAAACCTAGAAAATATCAAGCCATCATCAAAATCACTGTCAATAGGGAAGCAAATTGGCAAAGATGCCAGGATTGTGAAATTAATCTTGAGTGAATCTAGAAAAATAGTACGTCTCTCTAGAGGCTTGCTGATAGTAGAAACAAAACATGGATTTGTATGTGCGAACGCAGGAATTGATCAAAGCAATGTTGGAGACGATTTTGACTATATAGTATTATTACCAATAGATGCGGACAGATCTGCAAGAAAAATAAGGAATTCATTAAGAAAGAAAACTGGAAAGGATATTGCAGTTGTAATATCCGATACTTTTGGAAGACCATTTAGAGAGGGACAAACAAACGTTGCAGTAGGTATAGCTGGAATCGAACCGATAAAGAGCTACATTGGAACTAGCGATATGTATGGAAAGAAACTAAGGGTAACAGAAATTGCAGTTGCAGATGAAATTGCTTCTGCTGCAGAATTAGTAATGGGAAAAGCAGAGCGTATCCCGGTGGCGATCATAAGATTTTATAAGTATAATAAAGTAGAAAAGACCTCAATTTCCAAGTTAATTAGATCGAAAGAAAAGGACATTTTTAGATGATAAGTTTAGATTGGCGTATTATGAGCTTACGAAGAAATGCAGTAGTACAAGATCCTAAACATTTAATATTATGCTACTATAATTTTATTGTGTCCGTCAAATGAGCACAAATGCTGGGAACTCAGTTAAAACTATTGATGCTAGAGGGCTTTTTTGTCCAGAGCCTGTATTTCGTACAAAGATTGAGATGGAAAGAATGGCAACAGGAGATACACTAAGAGTAGTGTCTGATGATCCAGATTCTGAAGAAGATATATCGAGATGGGTAAAAAGAAACGGTCACGAACTGTTATCACTTAATAAAAATCAACAAGATCTTGAATTTGTAATAAGGAAGGCGAAATAAAATGACTACGACAACGACTGCTGCCGCTGCTGCTGCCACATCATCATCATCCTCCAGTCCTACTCAGCATGACATTATTGAAAATATAGGTAATACTCCATTAATAGAATTAAATTCATTTTCTATAGGAAATGTCAAACTTTATGCAAAATTAGAATGGTTTAATCCGTTTGGCTCAGTAAAGGATAGAGCTGCATACTGGATGATCAAGGATGCTGAAAAAAGGGGAATTTTAAAGAAGGACAAGAGTATCATTATTGAACCTACATCTGGAAACACTGGTATTGCCTTGACTGGTATAGCTACTGCATTGGGATACAAAGTCGAAATTGTTATCCCCGATAAAGTCAGTGAAGAAACAAAAAAAATTCTAAACCATTTAGGAGCAACTCTTCATGAGACGTCAGACGATTTATGTCCACGAGTAGGCGCTGGGACAGACCAGAGTATTGCTCTAGCTAAGGCAATTTCAAAACCAAGACCGGATATATATTATATGCCAAACCAGTACGAAAATGATGCAAACTTTTTTGCGCATTATGAAACTACAGGTCCAGAAATTTGGAAGCAAACTAATGGCAAAATAACACACTTTCTTACGGGATGTGGTACAGGCGGAACTATAACTGGCACTGCAACCTTTCTAAAAGAAATGAACAATAATATCAAGGTCATCGCAATTCAAGCACAGAAAAATCATTTACTTCAGGGACTGAGAAATTTTGAAGAATCTTCAATGCCTGATTTGTTCAAAAGACGCGAGTATATTGTTGACAAATGGATGACTGCAACTAATAATGATTCATTTAACATGGTAAAGCAGTTAGCACTAAAAGAGCGTTTGTTAGTAGGCCCTTCTTCTGGCTCTGTAATGACATCGATGTTGAGAACTGCTGAAGAATTAGACAGTGGTATAATTGTTGGCATATTTGCTGATGATGGCAGAAAATTCAAGAGTCTTTATATACAGCAAAACGTTTTTAGCTCAAAAGAATACGAAACGGCTCTGAGAAATGCAAAGGACCTCTCGCAACTAGCATACGCAAGGCCTTAAGTAGCAGTATTATTATTATTATTTTTTTTAATCTTCTATATTTTCTCTTTTCTCCTTTCTCTTTTCTGTTTTTCTTTTACTTTTACTTTTTCATTAACCTAATAAACACAGTTACCTGAGATTGTAATTGAACAGAGCAGTAGCTGTGTTAGTAATTGCTAAGTAGCAGTCATCAATGTAAAGGTCTGTCTATCTACCCTAAATCATCATTGATATATATCTCTCAAGTATATAGAGGTTGATTCGAATAAAATAAAGCTAATGTATGGACATTTAGTGTAGGATTGAACTTTTTGGTTCTATTCAGCTTGCACAATGCTATATAGCATCCTTTTCCCATGAAAGTACTACTACAAGCAGCGCCTCCAAGATTTGCACTTGCTATTATGTTTAAAATAATATTCTTCCATATTATCATACTTGTGCAATGTTTTTGTGAGGATACATATCACAACTATTTTTTTATCTGATAACCAGTCATGGTACCAGTTGGGTTCAATAATCCTGACTCTTAACTTACTTGAGAATTCTTTGATCTGCTCTTCGATAGCTCCACCTTCTCCTAAGTTCCTTCCTTTCTTCCTTCCCTTCCCTCCCCTAAAATGACTACCAGGGTATTATGAATACCTCTTTTGCAGCAGGATCTCAAAAGGTCTGGCCCAAATTTCTGATCTACTGTTACAACACAGCAACATCAATTTGCTCATTAATATCATCTAAGCTCCTATATATTATTACACCCAGGATTTCTGAACATCCTTTCGCATTGACCGTAAAGACCTTTACGCGCGTGTCTCTTACGAAATGACCAAATGAATGTGTTAACCCAAGTGATCAGAACGTTCTCTATGAAAGGCGCAATATAATACATATCTCTCAAAAAAGACAGGTCGTATAAAGGATTGTATATTTTGCAGAAGAGTGATTAGCATAGGTAAGAGATTTCGATCATCATTTAGATGGGTATTGTACATTAGCTGAACTTAGGATACACAAGGCTAAACAGCATAGCAGCCAGAAAACAAACTATCAAGTTACTAGAAGTGCAGCGTATCATTCATACTATTTTCATAAATAGAAGCATGTCTTAACTTTATGTATGTATTTGTTTCATATGACGTCACAACTGTATATGTTTATTTGATCTTACACTTCCTGACAGCAATGATTGCTGCTGGAGAATTATAGATATTTATATATTGTTCCCACTATATCTACGAGTCATATGATTGACTTGACATACTAGTGGTACTTTGTATTGCAGAAGATATCCGTAATACATATGCATATATATTTCTTATTAGTCTGTGTTCCGATTTAATTCTGTGTCATAGTAGTCGCCATATACATAGTAATAATAGGAGAAAAAACTTCTATTAGAAACAGCTATCTTTTTATTCTTCTTTTACTATATAGACAGATGGTGTAGAAAAGGCTTCAAGAAGGGGGAGAGCTTGATAGTTGTGTGGTTCATATCTATCCTTGTTTTCTCCTTTTCCCCTAGCCTTCTACACCTCTTTACATAAATTATGTTATTTCTTGGCTAATTAAATATTTAACTGTTGCTAACTAACGGTAACGATCAAAGTTATGAAAGTTAAACTTGTATAATTTCTATCACTCAAGTTAGTATCCAAATCATATAGAGAAAAATTGTTCTTAGGTAATGATGAGGAGTCAACAGTACAACAGATCGTCAACTACCTCATTATAATTTCTTACAGCTCAGTATTTGATATTCTAAATAAACTTTCAGATAAAGTGAAAGAATGTGTTGAATACAAATGCAAATGCAAATGCAAATAAAATCAATTCCACAGGGATCAGTCTGGTAGCTGTTGTCGTTGCTATTATAATTCCAATGTTGCTGTTGTCTGCGTCATTGGCTTTGCCTGTCCAGATAGCAAAAGCACAAGATAAAAAGGATACGAAGAT
>JBJMFM010000159.1:0-12124 GCA_045808425.1 Nitrososphaeraceae archaeon
ATTCGTATTTTTAGAAATAACTTTTATTCAAAAATTTTTATTACTACTTGGAACTCCTATAATGGCATTAACAGTTATACTATTTTCAATACTGCTGAGTAGTGGAATAGGTGCATACCTGAGTGGGAGACTATTTAATAAGAATCCTTACAAAGCAGTAGTAATATCAATACCTATTTTGACTGGAATTCTGCTGGCGTATTATGTATTCCTACAATATATTATAAGTTTTAGTATAGTTCTCCCATTATATGAGAGAATTGCTCTAACTTTTGCACTTTTATCACCTGCGGGTCTTCTAATGGGATTTCAGTTTCCATCTATAACTAGAATGGCATCTGATTCTTCCTCGCATTTAACAGAACGACGTTCTAGCAATCAAGACATCACCCTATTGTGGGGAGTAAATGTTATTGCATCAGTGATAGGAACCGTCTTAACCACTACATCATCTATGGTGATAGGCTTTAGTGGTAACTTGCTGATTGGTTTTGGATTGTATTTGGCCGCATTGGCTTCTGCCATTGCAGCAATAAAAATATCCCAACAAGTAGATAGTCAAAAGGTTGTTAAATAAAATACATGGGTATGAATTTAGACCATGTATATCTATACTTCGAAAAATCAAGTGATAATCATAGCACCGAACTATTATATGTTAACGGCGTGCAAACCGACTATCTAATACATTAACACATTGACAGCCGCGCACTAAGTTAAGATCTATGAGCAACAATATTTAGCCTAACATAATCTAAGAACCAGCGTGCATTTGATTTATTACTACATTTTTCAACTTCATCTAAAAAGACTTCCAAAAACAGAGTCTTAATTTATCATTCTCATCATCATTACGCCGCGACAGCAGACGTTCTAGATAAGGTTTCATTACTACAGTCTTTACAAATTTAGAATATATTCGGCGATTTGGGAGAATTACACAATCACTATACAACTATACTGTTCTATTTACATACCCTATTTCTTCTAGTAAATTATCTGTATCATGAGGCTTGGCAAAATACCATTGTTGCTTCCAGTCTGTAAAGTATGCTTTGAATTGATCTAAACGCATAATTCGTTCTAACAACGTAATGATTTGTTATAGATTTCCATACCCTCCACATTGGATTAATAATTGTCTACTACTACAATTATGATTGCTATTACTACTGATAGTAGTATCTTTATTATTATTAATGCTACTATTCATTGGCTTTAGCATTCCGCAAAAATTTTGAAACGCTTTTCTGTGATCTTGTATCCAATGAAGAGCAGCATTAGAAAAATGACATCCATCTTTCTTGGAAGTTTTATATCCACAAAACTAAATTGTATTATTTCGACATTATCAAAGAATTGAAGATTGTTTCTAGCCTGTTTTATCATATTAGAATCAATATCAATAGCATAGACCTTTCCTCTTGGAACTTTTTTGGCTAATTGTTTTGTGAGTAACCCTGATCCGCATCCTGCATCCATAACAATTTCATTTCCATGCCATTTTCGCCACTCAAGTACCTGTTGACCACATCTATACTGAGCTAAATATGAAACTTGATCATATGTACGTGCATCCCAAGAGCCTTATTTTTATATCTCATTATCTTGTATAGTTGTTATCAATATTATTTCTTCTACCACAATAATAGTACACTGGAGATATGGAGTCACAAAACTATAATGTTAGTGTGGATGTTTTGTTCACTCAACTGATACAGTCAGCGATAATGAATGTATGCAGGCACAATTGTTAAAAAATCTCAGTCAAGACAAACAGAATCAAAATAAAGACGATTATGAAAAAAGTAGTTTTCAAAGATATAATGGAATATGTGGAAGATACTAAAAATAAAGTATTAGAATCTGTGCCTAGGATAAGAAAAAAATAATTATGAGAAAACATCGAGTGAGATATTGTATGGTAACCATGACAATCAATAAATTACAGAGATCTACAATGTAATTATAGTAAAGCAGAATGTCTGTCACGCTTCGTAATAATAGCTTCAAAAATATCCAAGATGTTCATAGTGGTTATACAAGATACATCTTATTGTTTTGAAGAGAAAATCTTAAGGGTTTGTTATCTAAAATTTAGAATTTTGAATATTACAATAAATATGTTGAATGGCATTAGTATAGTCCTTCTTTTTCATTTAGTACCTGGCATTTCAAATAATAATAGTAAATGTGTATAATAAATAAATAAATAAATAAATGATGTTGCATAATTATTACTGACCAATGCCAGAAGTACAAGAACAAGGAAATAGTATACCCTCATCACTTCATTATGCGTTAACAGATTCCCAGTGTAACAAATGTGGAGCACAATTAGAATGGAAGGCCGATTTTGATGATATTAATTCACCAAAATATACAGCAAAACATTGCAATCAGGATTATCTGATAACTATAGACAGTGTGAAGGTTGAAATGGTTAAACAATCTACTGAACAAGGAGTGAAAGAAAATACTGACAAAGAAGATAATGAGGAAAACACATACAAACCTCAACACGATCAACAATCAAAGACCATAACATTGGCAGAGAAGTTAAAAAATGAAGTATTACTACAAAAGAAAGCAAAATTAGGAGATGGAAGTTATATTGCGGCAGAAGATCGGTAAAAAGATTACATGTAAACATTAACAATAACAAAAACCAGGATAAAACAAGATTTTTTAATGTTTACAAAAAACAGTTAGACCTAGTTTTATATTTCAGTATTCTAGAATTAACTATTAATTTACCTTTCCTTGTTTTGATTCAAAAGCCAAAGGGCAACATATTCTAACATGTTTTTTAATTCATTTTAATTCATTTTATTTTTCTACATTTTTATTTCATTATCATCAATTTTTAATACCATTTAATAGTTTTTGATTTTTTTGATTGGCTGTTAGTATTGTCATTTAGGAAAGCATCTAAAGTTTACTCATTTTTTATTAAAAAAGATTCCACTACTCAATTTTTTGGATAGAGGAGATTTTAGAAATGTTGATGTTGATGATGACGACGATGACGGCGTTCTAAATGAATGCGGAACAACTGAAACTCTTTCTATGGTTGGAATTTTGGAACGGATTTCCATCTCTATCTTTAATGATAACAATTCTACATCTGTCAATGGCTTGCTACCATCTACTTCTATATGCACTTCTGCTTGAGCTGCCATCCCTGTAGGACGTAATAGAACTGATCTAACTTTAATCGATTCATAGCCAAATTTCTCCTCAATGCTTTTCCTGACGATATCTGTAGCCTTTGGATTTTGCCAAGAATCTACTAGAATGAGAGAGGATCGTTTAAGTGAAACATACGATACTGAGAAAATATATCCAGCAATTATTATACCACCTATGGCATCAGCTTGTAGGAAGCCAAATTGTGATGCAACAAATACACTAAAAAAACCAATGACTGAAGCAGAACCATCTTTTATCGAATTCTTGGCATCTGTCTTTAGTGAAAGGATATTGTATTTATTTGCGATCTTTCTCATTTGGAATGCTCTGTGTAATGATACTACAGCAGCTGCAGCTAACACTATCATAGTCAAAATCGGCTGCTGAATTTCTCTTGGATGTGTTAGTACCTGGTAAGAATGGTAAAGGATAACAAATCCAATTATAACCATCCCTATAGCAGCCATCAAAGCTGCAAAGCTCTCTACCTTATGATAACCAAAATGGAATGTCTTATCCGCAGGTCTCTGTGCAATCCGTAATCCTAGTAATACTATAAATGATATCATTGCGTCAGACAAGGAATCGATGCCATCAGCAGTAGCAACCACACTACCACTTATATGTCCCATTAGGAGTTCCACTATACCTATACTTAGTAAAGTTATAACAGAAAGTTTGGCAATCTTCTGCCCTGCTAATATGCCCTCATTTATTAAATTGGCATAAGATGATCTATCATCTTCTTCTTTCTCTGCTGAAGGTTTTAAACCATTATTATTATTAACAGATTCTCTCGTTATACCAGAATCATCCAACGCTTATGAGTACATCAATTATTATTGTCCATGATATTTAAAGATTTGAAGCTAACTTTTTTACCTAAATTTTAGTTACCTATGAGACAATTTAGATATTCCACTTTGTATGTTAATAATAATAACGACAATAATATTATTATTAATAATAATCTCCCTCAAAGAAAAGACATATTCATGTTCTGCTTCCAATTAAAAGATAATATAAAAAATATAGTATTCTCTTCAGTCGTTATTTCTATTCCAAGTCAGGATCAGGTTTATTTGAATATCGTAAGCTAGTCCAAACCAATAGTTACATAATATAAAAATTAGAATATCTGATTGACATATTGCTTTTATATTTAAGGAAATGATATAGATCTACATTGGGAACATATGCAGAACGCGCAACGCCTACACATATAGTACACGGTGAAGATAATGTAGTAAATACTTTATTGCAAATTATTTCTAATGCAAAATATAAAATTGATGCTTGTGTAGATTACACACGGCCTTATTTAGCTATAGAAATCAAACAATTAAGAGATGGTTTTGTTAATGCAAAAAAAAGAGGTATAAAAGTAAGATATCTTACTGAAATTGACAAAGGTAACCTTCACTATTGCAGGCAATTATTGCCGATGGTTGATGAATTCCGTCATCTAAGTGGCATTAAAGGAAATTTTTACGTAAGCGATGAAGAGTATGGAGCACCAGCTACATTTCATGAAAAAGGGAAGTCTGCGGAGGTAATGATTTATAGCAGCATTAAAGAAATTGTAGAGCATCAGCAATATATATTTGAGAGCATTTGGAACACGTCTAGTTCTGCTGACAGAAAAATAAAAGAAATTGAAAGTGAAGGTGATCTTAGCTCAGGCATAACACAAATAATTGACCACCCCCTAAGGACTAAAGAGCTATTTCTTAATCTAATTAAATCTGCCAAACATGAAATATTGCTAATTCTCCCCACAGTCAATGCGTTTATACGTGAATATAACATAGGTGCAATACAATTACTTAAGGAATTATCCTGTAGTGATATTATTCAGGACAAAAAAACATCACCAGCATCCTCAACCCAGAATTTGCAACAAGGGGGAACAAGAGAAAGGGCTATGAGTATTAGGATTATAACACCTACTAATGATGCTGTTAACAAGATACTTAATGATATGAACCTAGTGACACCATCGATGAGAGGAGAAGAAGAAGCAGCAGAATCCGTGGTTTTTTCCTCCTCTTCCTCATATCATTCTTCTTATACTCGCAAAAACAAAAACAAAAATGATAATTCCATTCTTCAATTAAGGCATCCTGAATCATTACCAAAGTATAATGT
This sequence comes from Nitrososphaeraceae archaeon, assembly GCA_045808425.1. GTDB lineage: Archaea > Thermoproteota > Nitrososphaeria > Nitrososphaerales > Nitrososphaeraceae > JAFAQB01. The sequence continues at coordinate 5,341 of JBJMFM010000159.1, forward strand.
AACAACAGCAACAATATTGGTAGTTGACAGAAAAGCATCACTAGTTTTTGAAAAGATAGATGATGCTAAGGAAAGCTTTGTAGAAGCGGTAGGACTATCAACTTTTTCAACAAGTGAACCAACAATAATGTCCTATCTATCTATATTTGAAAACTTTTGGAACCAAGTGGAACTATATGAAAAACTTAAAGAACATGATAAATTGCAAAAAGAGTTCATCAATATTGCTAGTCATGAGCTAAGGACTCCTACTCAGGCAATTTTAGGATATTCTACATTAGTACGACGCCATCCTGAAATGAGAGAGGAGATGTTAGGATACATAGAAAGAAACGCAATTAGACTTCAGAATCTTATAAACAATATATTAGATGTCTCAAGAATTGAGAGTAGGACTTTAAAGCTAAACAAAGAAAAGTTTAACATCAATGAAAAAATAAGAAATGTTATAGACGATATAAAATCAAAAGAAGATAAAATAGATATAATCTTTGATAATCCAAAAATAGACCCTATAGTTGTAGAAGCTGATAAACTCAGGATTTATGAAGTTATATCAAATCTGTTGGTTAATGCTGTAAAGTTTACAAAGAAGAAATGTATGGATGGTCATAGCAGTAATAGGAGCGATGGTATTGGTGTTGGCACCGATATGGCCAGTTCTATAATAGTCGCTAGTGCAGTAAAGTCCAATCAATCATACGATAAATGCAATACTAGTAATACAACAGCAGAAGCAAGAATAGACGAAGTTATCGTTAGCATTAAAGACAGAGGCACTGGTATTGATCCTGACGTACAGGATAAGTTATTTTCTAAATTTGTTACAAAATCAGATACAGGATCAGGATTGGGGCTTTATATTTCCAAAGGTATTGTAGAAGCTCATGGTGGTAAAATATGGGCTGAGAATAACACTGATGGTGGAGGGGCTACATTTGCATTTAGCCTTCCAGTTTCGCAAAGATCAGGCTTGCTTGTACAGTAATGTCCTTAATCCAGACGAGCCACGAATTGACGCACTTTAAGCAAATCGACGTCATGCTGTTTGTTATCGTATTTTGAGTTTTAGAGATGTTCCATTAGCCACTGATATACCTTTTTATGTATCTTCTCAGCCGCTTCTTCAAGACCATGTTTTGCGCCTTCATAAAGAATTATCTGTTTAGGGATTAACAGTGTTACCACGTGGAGGATCGCCGCGATCAGTCCAATACATCATACGGTTGTTAAGATCAAGATCCAGATCAATTGGCTCAGGCAGATCATCAAATAAGACTTCAATATCAGTACGATTAGCAGCAGTTTGGCCATTTGGTATTTCGGTACTCGTGCGAAAGATGCGGCCCTTTCCAGCCTTATCTGGGCCTTTCTGTGTCCAGTAGATTTGTTTGCGCTCTACATCAACTGTAATCCCAACACACCATTTGGTCGCATCACGGCGGTCGGAGTCGCCTTGGCCAGTCTGTATTAGTGTTTCAATCTTGGAACCATTTAGATTTGAGCGCATAACTCGCATTCCTTCCCGATCAGACCAATACAGTTGATTCTTCTTATCTAGGTAGAGCTGCTTTGGTGTGAATGTGCCACCTTGTGGAACGATAATTGTACGATTCTGTCCGTCTAGATCAGCCCGTTCTATGGAGCCATATTCAGATTAGGAACACCCATGTCAGTCCAGTAAATATGTCCAGCTTCAACATCGACTACTATGCCATCTGGATGTCGGCACTCAGTTACTATACCTTTCAGGTCAGATGGGTTATCAGCATCACACACAAGATACGGCCGCCACTTAAATCTAAAACAAATAAACGGCCTACCATGCTTTTGCTGCTGCCTGATGTGACAGGTTGTGATTTAGGAGAAACTTCTGACTCAATCATATTATCTCGTTTAGTTTTTTATTATTAGAACAGCGATAAATAATAAACTAGCAACTGTAGTATTTACTATGCTTTTTCATCTACCATTTTGCGCATATGTATCTTTTATACGAATCTTTGCCAACCAAAATATAACCAGAAACTAGTTAGCCTCTATACAAATGAAGAAATTCTCCCAGATATTAACCCCAGTTTTTGCTGCTGTACTCGTAACGATATCCTTGGCTATGCTTCACCTAGCTAATGCTGATTCTTTGCCATCGTCTCCAGTTCTTCCACATCCAAAGCATGATGCAATGAGAGCTACGATAACAGATGGATTGCGGCTAGCAAATCAGTCTTCTCAACAGTGGCAAGAAAAGCAGCAGCACAACCAGTCTGATCAACAGGAACAACCTCCAACTGCTAATGGACTAAATAGTCATAGCAATAGCAAATTTGACAATCATTCACCGAGTATCATAGCTGAATTACCATTTTGATTAGAGGATAATCATTCAGCTCAACTGTTAGGTTTCATATCGACAATATACCTATTACTTTCCTAACTGAAATTTGAATAGCATATCACACTATGCCCAAAAGCATAGGGGGCCAGATGCTTTTTTACAGTATGCGTTCTTCATTACTCGAAGACCGCTATAGTACAATAGATCAACTATCCTAATGCGGATTTACAGGTTCTGTTAACACTGCCATAAAAAATATCTTAGTTGACAGCATTATCTTTTCCCCAAATGTCTTACCATTATCATTGCTTACTCTTAACACAGGTTCATTTGATGTTTAATTTCTCTCCCACCATCTAACATATATGTTATTACCTGCTGCTTTATTGAGCATATTGACGGTCGAAATTCAGTTGAACATATTGTGTCTGAAACAGGCGTCCAAACTTTCGTATAGCTTTGATTAAGAAGTGTTCATTGGTTATTTTATTGATTTTTGCTTGTTTGTTTCCTGGCTTTGTGTGTTTCTTTTTATTTAGTTCCTGTTGTAGTAGAATGTTGTACAGGTTTCCTCCACACATATTATTAGCGTATGCTAATAGACTGTTTATATAAATACTGTTCTACAAGGGGCTGTCAGCTCTCCTCGGCTAAATAATCTGTAAAAAGCCGCGGGAGATAAAAAACGCTGCCACTACTTGCTCGACAGCATTCATCTTCATACTGCGTAAATATGATATTTATAGAATAAAGAACTCATCTCACCCAAATGAAGGAGAAGGGGGTAACAAGATATAACGGAGTTAGATTATATGAATAATGACGCTCCTGATATAATAAAAAATAATGATGTAGTAGGGGGTACTTTTTCTTCAAGCTATCATACTGACAGCAACTATACAAAGCATGAAGAAATCATCAAGAAAGCACTTAATAGTTTCTCTAGTTGGCGCCTGCAAGACAGCATAGAATAGAGATATGATTTGTCGCTTATGCCTCGGAACATAAAGAAAAGGCACACTGGGTTCAAAATATTATGCATGATCAAGTTCTGTAAGCTGTCGCTGGTGACGTGTTACCAAAATTAACAACAAAAGGCAATTTTTTAGATGATTGTCCTAGTAAACTTATATCTTCGACTGCTATCTTCTACTATAATAATGAACTATGCCATAGTAAGTATAGCATTGTTAATAGTGGCATCGGGAGCATTATTAATCTTATCTTACTGGCTATTCAACAACGTGAAAAAGAGCAAGATACATCAGAAGCTGGGATTAGGGCAAAAAATTAGGAAACATCAAGATAATTTGGGTGTCATTGGAAAGCGACTTTGAGTCAGTTGGTCTTCTAAGTGTATTTACGCAAACCTGGTTGATTTAATTGCAGTTATTAGTTATTGTATGTCCCTAGACATTTTACGAGCAATATTCATACGCTCATTTTTTAAATGGCTGGTTTGTTCTGATACAGATCTAGGTTCTTCACCTATCTGTCCACTAGTCGCATCATTTAGAGCTTGGTCGCGCTTTAGTGGCTTCTTCCTTTCTACGCTCATTATTATAAACAAGATGCAGTATCGTTAATAGACTTACTCATCTCGGTGATGTAGCGCGTGCAATGATATACATAATATTTCATATGGTAGCAGGATTTGGAAGTATATTATATGATAGATAAACGTAAATAATGGCATAATTGGTGATACCTTCAGATGAATGCCTTCAATCGTTAAATAGGATAAGAAGTACCCATTCTATACAGTATCCCTGACAGAGGCATCGGGAGGGTTAGTCGATCTCCTCTACGATGCTGAAGTATCTAACCGGCAAGAAAACCCTCCGCTTATACTCCAATAGATTTTATAGAAATTGTTTATGAAAATATACGATGCCCATTTTCAATATGCCAATGCACTAATGCTAACAACAAAAGAAGAATAAGAAGTCGAATAGAAATAAGTAGGAATGTACCTGTAAATATTTTGTTATTGAATTAATAATCCTTATTAAAATCATTTTGCTATCATAATCCATGCTATGGACTATGATAGTCTGTGTAAACATATCCTAAACGTAGATCCAAAGGTTCGTTTTGCTGGAATATGCGATGACAGTGGTGAAATCAAGTATGGAGGACAGCGTGAAGGTATAAAGAATCTACTTTCGCCAGAAGAAACTAAAAAATCAAATCTGCAAGCGTTAGCAAGATGGGGATTACGTAATGCACTTGCAGCCAAGACTGGTAAGGGAATATATGCTATGGCAGAATATGAAAAGATTAAACGTATCACTGTGCCGCTAGAAAATGATCATCTACTTTTAGTAACAACAGAAGTAGAAGCTGATCATAGAAGGATAATAAATAATGTTCTAAAGTTGCTTCAGCATTCTAGCGATAACTACATGTCAGATGCATAACAATAACATTTTCTGCATCAACTACTACTATTATGTTTATAGAAGAAGGGCTGATTCCCACGAATAAAGAAAATGTGGTGGAGGCAGCAATATATAATGTCTATAGATTATACAGTTATAATAAAAAATAATGATGTAATAAGGAGTAAATTTTCTATAGGTTATGAAATATCCCGAGTATCCTGTGAGTAGATGATAAAAAGCAATGATAGCAACAACACTTGATACCTACAACAAATCAAGACAATTAGGTCAGAACTTCGATTATATGATAAGATACGCTTTAAAGAACTCGGTAAAGAATGGGTACAAGCCTCTAACGTTTGATACCTTGAAACTGAAGAATACTGCACTATATGACCTGTTGAACTCATAAGCTATTTAACGCAAATTTTAGTCAAGTTATATTCTGGATTAGCTGCTTATAGTACCTCCGTCGTTAGAAACAAGAGTAAAAGAATACATAGACAGTCTTTTGCCCCGAACTCAAATTTCTAAAGATAATGACAAGGGATCTGAAGGTTCAAATGTTGCTGAAGGATTAAGTGAATCACTAAACTTCACTGTCGAGGAAGCACAAATATTGGATACGATGGATAAAAAAATTGATACCATTTCTGATGCTGATGAAAAATTTCTTACCAAAGTAAAAGATGTAGCATCCAGCTTTTCAAATAATCCTAGGGAAATAAAACGCTTTATTAATCTACTTAGATTCGAAAGGTTCTTGATGACAGAACTACTCAAAGATGAGAAAAGCCCAGAATTCGATCAAGCAAGTAGATGGATTATTCTATCATTGAAATGGCCACAGCTAGTTAGATGGCTCTACTGAAATCAAAACAATCAAGACATAAAAAAAGCTCTTGAAAAACTTGAAGGGTGTGCTAAGACATCCAATGATCTAAATGAATGGAAAAATAAAATGAAGTCATTGTTGCACACAAATTCGAATGGCGAAAGCCTTCTTTGGTCAGAAGATGAAAACCTTATGGATTTCTTCAAGACAGAGGTTACAAAATATGCTAAAGCAACTCTCTCTGTGGGTGCAGGAAAAGGTTTATACTAATTAAGACCTGTAGCAGGTTGAACGATTGACTCACAAAACAGATTTTCATCATCTTCTTCTAGCATAATTTTGATTTTTTGACAATACTAAAATTATTTTCATCATTTTTTAACCGCCGTCTGCTAAGACAATAGATTGACAAATCGAGTTTAAGTATGAGTATAACTGACTCTCGACTCTCGTTTGATATTTATTTAAATACCTGATTTTATTAGCGGCCCACGTTGCATAAATCAATGTAGAGGTGATATACATGAATCCCATAATCCTATATATAATAACAGTCTAATGGTTGAAACACAGGCATTAGAATTGGTTCAAGGACAAATACAGGATTTAGTAAATAGTAAAGCAAGGAAAGAGAATATGGGACGGTAAATAGGCGAAGTTTCAATGGCTCCCCCAAATGAGGAGTTCGGGGCAGCCTATGGTCCCAATGTAATATAATGATGGAAATCCAAAATTGGATTGTTCAACAACACAAAAAGACCTTGAGAAATTCAAGTCTTATTCTGAAGAGAAGCTTCAGACTCTGCATGGCCAATCATTTTTTAATCCAGCAACCAGCTGCTGATAACCACTCAAATCCATTTCTCAACAATACCTCATTTATTTCTCTCCAATTTTTCTTGCCAAGCCATCCTTTTGCTTTTATTTCAATCCTATCATCTTTACGTAGGATTTCAACTTTGTTTGCTCTATTACCAAGTTCGAAAATGAACGGCTCCATCTTTGTGTTTTTAATTAAGTGCTGCCTGCCTCATTAGGTTTTCAATTTTTCTGTTCTTACCTTGGTTCAAATATATGCCCGATGCTTCAGTTAGAACAAATCCAGCTGACCCTTGGAGTCATAATAAAATCCTATGCAGCCACCTCTTTCTTTCTTCTTTTTTCTCTCTAGAGATGATTTTTTTCTACAATGGCACAGAGAAGACGGGTTACTCTTAAAGCTTGATTTTA